>JANRAA010000205.1:2937-4334 GCA_030728235.1 Flavobacteriales bacterium | reverse complement strand
GTAAACCGCAACGCATTGGCGCGGATGAGCAAACTGGCTTGCTCCAAAGCAATGCCGGTGCGGAAAACGAAATCGTTTAACGAGGTAAAGGGACCGTTTTCTTCTCGTTCGCAGATAAGTGCTACCACCGTTTTATCGTCTATCGATTTGATCATCCCCATCCCCAGAATGAGGGTGGTGCCTTCTAAAAAACAACCGTTTCTGCCGCGGTTTACGCAGGGCTCTTCAATGGTAGCGCCTTCCATGCGGGCTTCGTGCACATACAATTCGGTGCTGTAAAAACCTCCGCCGTTGTTCAGGGTGGCGGTCATGTACTCCAATGGGTAGTAGGCTTTTAAAAACAGACTTTGGTAGCTCTCCACGGCGTAAGAGGCCGAGTGCCCTTTTGCGAAGGCATACCCGGCAAAGCTTTCGGTCTGTCGCCAAATCTCACTCGTCATCTCACGACTGTAGCCTTTTTCTTGGCAGTTGCTGAAGAATTTTTCGCGCACTCCGTCGAACTCTTCGCGTGAGCGGAACTTGCCCGACATGCCGCGGCGTAAGACATCGGCTTCAGCCAACGAGAGGCCTGCAAAATAGTGGGCCACTTTGATGACGTCTTCTTGGTACACCATAACGCCATAGGTCTCGGGCATGATGTCGAGCATCACGGGGTGGGCGTCTTTTCGTTTTTCTGGAAACCGCTTGCGCTGGATGTACTCGCGCATCATCCCGCTTTGTGCCACCCCCGGCCTAATAACGGAACTGGCTGCCACGAGCCCGAGGTAATCGTCAACCTGCAGTTTCCGCATCAGCATGCGCATGGCGGGCGATTCGACGTAAAAACAGCCAATGGCCAGTGCGTTGCGAAGCAGGTGTTTGATGCGCTCGTCTTCCTTGAACCGTTTGATGTCGTGAATATCAATCTGCTCGCCTCCACGCTGGTTCACCATGTCTACGGCGTCTTTTATCTTCCCCAATCCGCGCTGACTCAAGATGTCGAATTTGTACAGTCCCGCATCTTCCGATATCACCATGTCGAACCTCGCTGTGGGAAACCCTTTGGGCGGCAAAAAGGTTGAAACGTAGTGGTGTATGTGTTTCTCGGTAATCAGTATGCCAGCGGCATGGATGGTGATGCTGTTGGGAAAATCATGTATGCGTTGGCTGTACCGCACCACCAGTGAGGAGAGCTCATCGAGTTCGTGCATCTGAAATTTTCCGTCGCTGAGGCGGTCGATCTCGTGCTTCGGCAATCCGAAAACTTTTCCCAACTCCCTTATCACAGCGCGGTATTGAAAGGTGCTGTAGGCGCCAAGGAGTGTTACATGCCTAAAACGTTCAAAGATGTACCGTGTTACATCGTCGCGATCGGCCCACGAAAAATCGATGTCGAAATCGGGTGGGTTGCGGCGGTA
>JANRAA010000205.1:0-2837 GCA_030728235.1 Flavobacteriales bacterium | reverse complement strand
TAGGTTTGTTGGTTTTGATGTGGGTGTTCGGTGCCGAATTTGAAATCAACACTGCAAGTGGCGAGTAGGTTGAGGTAGTTGTCGAGTAAATCGGGGCGTTCGTCAAAGGCTTCGCGCAGTTGCGACAAGCTGCGGTAGCGGTCGTTTGGCGATGCTTGTTGTTCCACGGGCAACTTGCTGAGCAATGTGTTGTTGTCGATGGCTCGTAGCAAACGGTGTGTATTAAAATCGGCCTTGTTGCGAAACGTCATGGTGGGCGAAGCAATGAGTTTATCGCCCCAGCGGGTCGGATGCAGCCTGATTTGAGGCAGGTCGTTACTTTCTACACCGCGGAATTCATGCTCACGAAAATCGGTGAGGGGTGTGCTAAAGGGATAGATGACGTAGCAGTGGTTGAATGCAGGAGCCTGCGTCGGGAATGGCTTTTTATGGTGCAGATGATGCGAGAGGTGGGCATTGATTTCATAGTACCCCGTGTTGTTTTTGGCAATGGCGAGGTAGCATGGTTGTGCTCCATTGCGAAAGTCGACGCCTAGGATGGGTTTTATGGCGTGTTTGGCCGACATACGGACAAAGTCCAGTGCTGCCGATGTGTTGTTTACATCCGCCAACAGTGCATGCTCAAATCCGCCAGAAGCGGCGTGTTCCAGCACTTCCTTGGGAGAGAGCACCCCGTATCTCAGTGAGTAATAGGAGTGCATGGGGGTTATTTCTCTTTTTGTCGTCGTTCCCTTGCTCGTGTTTCACCCATGCCGAACATTTTGATTTCTTCGTTCATCACATAGTCTACCTCTTTGTATACCGGTTCACCGATGGGTTGCAGCAGGTCAAGTCCGTTATTGCGTGGATTTTTGATGGCGACCCCGATGGGGTATGCGTTCATTTTTCCGGCGTCGTAAGGAAGCAGCATGGATGTCACATCGCCGAGAGCCAATTGAGGATTTATCCAGTCTTGCTCTTGTTCACGACTGAGGATAACAGGTGATCGGTGGTGGCCTATGCGCAGCATGAGGTCGTTGGCAACGGTGGTGATGATGGCGAACGACTGCACCGCGATGCCCGTTTCTTTGTTGATCCATTCGTCCCAAATACCAGCGAGTGCGAACGGACGTTCTTTGTTGCGCAGGTGGACAAGGTAGGGCTTGTCGAGTTTCTCTTTTTTGGGTCCTTCCACGAAAGCGTCGGCAATTACCAAACACCGTTTACTGCGGATGGATTGACGGAACATGGGTTTATTGATGATGCCCATTGCTCCTGTGTAGTGAGGGTCGTCGGCGCTGTTGTGGTCGCCTTCAGCCCGCGCATTGATCATGTAAAATTGCTTTTGTGCCCAGTAGGGCGTAAAGCCAAACTGCATGAACTGTATTTCTCCTGGTTTATCTGAGGCTATTACAGGAGCCAATGTGCCGTGAGAGATGTTGGTGTTGGCGACGTATAGGTCTGGGCGTGCGGTTTTGACATTGAAGCGTTTTTCAATGGTTTTAAGTGTTGAAACGGTGATGTATCTTCCGCACATGGCATTTGGGTTATGTTGATCCTTGCTTCAATTTACGCTTTCATCTCGTCCTAATCGTGGAAATAAAGCGAAGAATTGGATCGGCAGGGGTGCTAAATTACGAAACAAAGCTAAAATAAGTAGCAATTGCTAAATTAAACTTCATTTCTGCTGCGCGACGAGCTTCGGCTGGCTTAGGAACCACCGTCAACAGCGTTTGATTTCGAAATTCAATTTACCATTTCGCTGCCTGCCCCCACTTCGGGTTCGCCCTTTCAGACCTGGCTACTGCAGGAATGCTTGAGTCTCCGGTCTCATTCCTCACTGCCTCCTATTTGCTAGCAGCAGTGGTGGGCCGCCATCGAAGGGGTTTGAGCGGCCAATGCTGCGGGCCGACATACCGGCGGCGCTCACCACGGCGCGGTCGCCGTATTGCAGGCGGATTTTGTCCATGGCCTGGTACAACCGTATGCGCTCTTCGCTATCGTCGAACAAGTTGATTTGGTAGCCTCCGCCTACGAGGTGGCTGAAGCGTACACCAACGAGACGGACCAGTAGTCGGCGGTTGTACAGCTTGCTGAATATTTCGAGCACTTTGGGAATGAGTTGGTGATCAGCGGCGGTGTACGGAATCTTGACCTGTTGGCTGTGTGTGTTGAAGTCGGAATAGCGAATCTTCACCGTCACACAGGCTGTTAGTTTTTGTCCGCGCCGCAACTGAAACGCCAAGTTCTCAGCCATGGCGATGAGTATGCCGCGTAGTTTATCGACGTCGATGGTGTCGCGATCGAAGGTGCGTTCTGTTGATATCGACTTGCGTTCGGAGTATGGAACCACTTCGCTTTCATCTTCCCCACGGGCTTTTCGCCATATCGCCACCCCGTTTTGTCCGAGTACGTTCTCCATCAGCTCTGGCGGCATCTCCTGAATGGTTTGTATGATCTTGACCCCCAAGTTTCGCAATGTCTGATACGTCTTATCGCCCACCATAGGTATTTTACGAATCGACAACGGCGCTAGAAACGGCTGCTCTTGTCCGTTGGTTACTTGTATCTGATTGTTGGGCTTGGCCTCGCCGGTAGCGACTTTCGACACTGTTTTGGAGGTAGATAAACCGAAGGAGATGGGCAAACCAGTTTCACGGATGATACGTTGACGCAGCTCTCCGGCGAATTTGTAGCAGCCATAGAAACGGTCCATTCCTGTAAGGTCGGTGTAGAACTCGTCGATGGAGCTTTTCTCAAAGAGAGGCACGGCTTCACGCACGATCTCTGTTACCATGTCGGAATACTTGAGATAGCTCATGGAGTTGCCGCGAATGACGGTAGCTTCAGGACAAAGG
>JANRAA010000204.1:6618-20743 GCA_030728235.1 Flavobacteriales bacterium | reverse complement strand
GTATGACATGTAGTCCGTTTTTGAGATCGTATTCCACGAAATCAATTTTCCGCTGTGCGTTTGTTTGAGAGACAAAAGCAACAAGCATAAAAGCTATAAGCCCTAAGTATCGCATGTTTACATTTATTTGGACGGCTAATATAGAACTTTGTGTGCGTATGAAAGTCAGTTTTTGACTAACGGTTAAAAGCGGGGGTGAACGACTTGGCTTCAGGAGAATGGTCTGTCCTGTCAGAATTTTTTCGCGAATTGCTCAGACGTCTCAAACCCATTGATCGAATGATGAGCTGAAAAAAAATATGTATTATTGGCAGGTGAATCATTTCCATTGTCAAAATGGAGCATGTAGATGATGTCCGAGCCCCAATAAAATTGAGACGATAATAGAAAGTAGGTCATGCGATGAAAAGACTAGCCAGTTTAGATTATTTGAGGGGTTTGGCAGCATTTGGGATCATGATATATCATTATCTGTCATGGACACTAGGTCGGTATTCGGCCGACACATTTTTGGGAAGACTGGGAGTGTATGGTGTTTCCATTTTTTATGTTCTCAGTGGATTGACCTTGTACTATGTCTATTTCAACAAGATGCAACCCAATCTCAGCGAAGTGGTTGACTTTTTCAAAAAAAGGGTACTTCGCATTTTTCCACTGCTTTGGCTGGTAACATTCACCGCAATAGCTATTCAAGGATCGATGCCAAATCTTGGTGATCTTGCGCTCAACCTCACGGGTCTATTCGGTTTTATAAAATGGGATACGTATTATTCAACGGGAATTTGGTCAATCGGTAACGAGTTGGTGTTTTATGTCTTCTTCCCATTCTTTGTCTTGTTCTCAAAGTCAAATAGGTGGCTTATGTCAATGCTTTCTGCAGTTATTTTTGGTCTTTTTGTGTACTTCGCATTTTTTAAATTGGACGTAAACACGGCCTTGTCTGACCAATGGAGAGATTACATCAATCCATTGAATCAGGTTTTTTTGTTCCTTGGAGGTTATCTAATGGGGCTGTTTTTGGACAAAGTAAAAGTTCAGAAGGTTGTGGTTTACACAAGTTTGATATTGGGAGTGGTGATTTTTATGTTTTATCCGGTGCATGGCGATACGATTCATTTGGTTACAGGTGTTAACCGACTCATTTTTACACTTTGTTGTTTACTGATCAGCTTCTCATTTTTTAAAATCGAGGTCTCACTCCCCAATTTTGTGCATAAACCTCTAACTATCCTCGGCGAAGCGAGTTACTCTGTGTACCTTCTTCATCCGGTGGTTTATAAGCTAACGGGATTGCTTTTCGTTGCTTCTGCTGAGAACCTTTTCCATACCCCAGAATCGGTGCGACTTGTTACTTCTGTGATTTTAACTTTGGTTGGAGGGTACTTTGTCTATCAATACTTTGAAAAATACTTTATGCGATTGGGACGGAAAGTGAAGTCCGACCCAGTTGTCATAAAGTGAATCAAACTCAGCCCTCGTTTCAAACACATCGCTATCACCTTGCAATCCAAAATAAATTCCATCATTGATCGATTTCTAACTGAAAACGAAACGAATCACCTTCGTTTAGAGCTCCTGAATAGTTTTGCGGAACGATCAGTAAAGAGGTCGATTAAATTGAAGATCGAAGGTGAATTGAATGATAAATTGCTAATCAGCAACTTTGAGTCAGGAATTCGGGAAATGTATGCATTGGCGCAGCAAATTGAAGAAAGTCTTGTGGATTGGTATCAAGCTGCTATAGCAAGTTTGGAATCTGAAATAGCGATTCACAAAACTGCGATATTTACACATCTCAAACGGGTAAATGAATTGCTTAATGGTGATGTTAACAACAGTATGTATCAGACAAAAACCATCCAAGTGCTCTACAAATTCTTTACTGAATATAGTTCTGAACGCATCGCTAATGAATTAACTTGCGAGCAGTTCATCAGCGCAATATCGTTTAGAATAGTAAGTGCATTTAGTGAAGATGTGAATTGAACAGCAATTTCGAACTTAACACTTGCTTAATCAATCTTTGGACATCTGACTAACTTACTGACAATCCGAAGTAGTATCTTCGACAGCCGAAATCCATAACAGTGCTACGAATTTTATAAGTCAAAATCATGTATATGAAGTTCATAGTGGTTGCTTTGATGCTCCCTAGTTTGGTTGCTTGTGGTCAGTCAGCACCTGTTGATCAGATTGATAGAACCAACATTGAAGTTGAATCACCAAAAGAGGAAAAGATGAAAATAGAAATTTGGAGCGATGTTGTTTGTCCGTTTTGCTACATCGGTAAACGCGAATTTGAAAAAGCGCTCAACCAATTTGCGGAGGCAAAGAATGTCGAAATAGAGTGGAAGAGTTTTCAATTGATGCCTGATATGCCTGATAACTATGGTCGTACTACCTATCAATATTTCGCCGAGAAATATGGCACAAGCATGGAAGAAGCAGTGTCGGCGCACGAACAGGTCACACAGCGCGCGAAAGGGTTAGGGTTGACATACAATTTCGACGTAGCAATACCTGCCAATACAGGAATGGCTCATCAGCTCATTCATTTTGCTAAGCAGCATGGCAAGCAAGATGCGGCTGAAGAGATTCTATTTAAGTCGTATTTCACCGATGGGCGGAATTTAAACGATCTCTCAACCCTACTTGAAATAGGGGCAACTCTTGGACTCGATCAAGATGAACTTAGGAAAGCACTTGAGAATGGCACTTTTGCAGACGCTGTGAATGCTGATATCATTGAATCGCAAGAGCTTGGTGTACGCGGAGTTCCCTTTTTTGTATTCGATAGAAAGTATGCGGTGTCTGGAGCGCAAGATAGCAGTCAGTTCATCGCTGCCTTAGAGCAGGCTTATGCTGAGTGGCAGTTGGCTAATCAATGAGGTTGTTGCCTTTGTTAGAATAAAAAGCAATCAAGATGGTTTCAAACCGTTTTGTTGGAGGCCAATGTTAAACGCCGACGTTTTAACAGAAATAATGCGCACCTTTAGAAAGTGCTGCAAACAGCGCATACAAATCCCACATTCAAACTTATGAAATTTAAGATTTTACTCGTGTTATTGCTGACATCAGGTATGTGTTACAGCCAAACCAAAATTATCGCACACAAAAGTCATAGTGGGTCAAAAAGCACATTTTCCAAGGCTTATAAGTCAAGTCTGTTCGATTTGAATAGTTCGAATTTTGGCTTGCCAGGCGATCGAAAAGTAATTGTGCTTGACTCAGTCATTGTCATCAATGAATCCATGACATTGCTGAAATTCCGAGAGTCTAAATCGTGTCATCCATTTGGGACGAACTTCCAATCGTTAAAAGCGTCAGATTTAAAGTTGAGAACAGACACACTCCTAAGCCACGAAGTGCTCAATGGTTCCAATACAGTGGCAGGGGCTAGGGCGTATTTAGAAGATCACTACAACTATTTCGGGTCCAATAGTTCACCCGAAAGAATCGTTTTAATTGGCTTCAAAGAATAGATGGGGTGGATGAGGAAGTTTGGTTTTTTTTCGCACCAAGTCCTACTTTTGTTTGCCTTCTTGGGTGTCCTTTTTGTTCCCTTTTCGTTCCGGTATCTAACTGTTCAGTCAGACATTACAACACTACTTTTTGAAGATTTAATTGTTTTCATTGGTGAGCATTTGGATGGCTTTTACATGGCGACTTCTGAAATATCTTCAGACTCATCAACCTTCTATTTGCTGTTTTTCGTCTTGTTTTTTCTTGCCATCGCACTAGCCAGCGGATTGTCGTTTTTTAATTTCTGGAAAACCCACAAGGATCTCATTTTAAAGGCCATTCAACTAATTGTCGCCTACTATCTCGCAGTCGTGATGATGAAATACGGTTTTGATAAGATTTTCAAAGTTCAATTTTATCTTCCCGAACCGAATACGCTTTATACCCCGTTGGGGATGTTGGATCGAGACATCTTGTTTTGGAGCACCATGGGGACCTCCCGCACGTACAATATTTTTCTCGGTGTGATGGAAGTTGTGCCCGCCATCATGCTACTTTTCAGCAGGACGCGCGTGCTCGGCCTTTGCATATTGTCTGGAATTTTAGTCAACGTAGTTTTTATAAACTTCGGTTTCGACATATCCGTAAAGCTGTACTCATTGTTCTTGCTATTTCTGACTTTGCTTTTGTTGGTGCCATTCTTCAACCAACTTGCGCAGTTCTTCATCTTCAATAAATCGACTGTTTTAAATCGACTTTCAGGAAAAGAACTCATCGCATCAAATCCGCTACGACTTGCTTTGAAGTCTGTTGTTATCACATTGTTTTTTGTCGAGACACTTTTTACTTACATCCAACAACAGCAGTTCAACGACGATGCAGTGCCGCGAAATCTATTGCATGGCGCATACGAAGTCTTCGAAGTTGAGAGCGTTAACGCCATAGATCTCGATATAAAGCGTGTATTCATCCACAGGCACAACTACCTGATTCTCCAACACAACGATGAATCTTTCGAAGACTATCAGTTAGAGGTAGATGCCACGCGACGACAATTCATTTTAACCGATTACGACAGACAAACCATGATATGGCAGTATTCGTATTCTGAAGCTACTCAGATTTTAGAAATCACTTCAGTAGATTTAGGTATTACCATTTATTCAAAATCACTTTCTTGGCGAGAATTACCGCTTTTGCAGCCGCTGTTTCACTGGACGGTTGATGAGGTTTGAACTTGGTGATTTCAGGCAAAATTGAAGGGTCGAATTCAATTCATTGCTATTAGAATATGATCAATTCTTCTACTTTTTACAATTCCGACAGACATTGCAATTTCATAATGGAATTCTATTATTTTCGAAATAAGAAGTATGGTTTCTTCCAAGTAGAGCGGATTTCAAATTCCCTTGCAGATTGCTGCAGCCCTAGTGACAATTTCAATTGGTTCCATTGCCCTTTTCAAAGGATGTAAGAAAGATGCGATTGTTGATCTTGCGGGCAAATGGATTATTACTTCAAATGTTCAAAGTGCTTCTGATGAGAAAAATATCGGAGATGAGTATGTATATGAAGTTTACGTTGTTGATACTGAATCTAAACTGAGTGGAATTGGAGAGCAGACTAAATACAATAAGTCAGAAGCGAAAAGTCATTTTAAAGTGGTAGTAGATCACATTACCATGGTGGATGATACCATTCGAGTAGTTTACACTGTTGGAGGTTCAAGAGATTTCAGAGGTGATATGAAGCTTTTGAGATCTGAAGGTAATGATCGAAAATTAGTTGGTACATTTCGTCAAACTACAGAAGACATTGCTGGTAGTTGTGTTGTCGTTATCGACTAACACTAATCCGTATTTGGGCGTAAATATTTATGCTTCAATACAAACAATTTTGAATCAGAATATTATGATCCCAACGCGTCAATTTCATGTATTTTTAATCTTTTGCGGACTTAATATTTTGTTGCCTGCTTGCAGCCCACAAGAGCAACTAAACCATAAACAATCAGACAACCAAAATGCAGCATCTCCCACATCCGCCGCAGGCGATGAAGAAAGAGTAGATGTGCTCTTTTACATCGAAGGACAACTTTGCCAGCATCTTCGGAAAATTTACCAAGACAAAAGTGGCGTGCTTTGGCTAGGTACCAATGTTTATGGTTTATTGAATTACGATGGCGATTCACTGTCTTACCTGAAAGATATTGAGGGCATTGCAGAAGGGCGTATAACCGGTATTCGTGAAGATAACAAGGGGAATGTATGGTTCTCTTCAAGCGGTGGAATGACGAAATTTGACGGGTCAACGTTCACGAACTTTCGCGAAGATGAAGGGCGGTTTAACAATGAAATATGGAGTTTCGTAATCGATAAATCAGGCACTTTTTGGCTCGGAACGCACGAAGGTGTCCGCCTGTTTGATGGCGAATCATACACCGATTTCCCCATTCCAAAAGGGCAGGTAAGAGACACAACATCGATTATTTCTTACGACCGTGTAAGCAGCGTGCTGGCCGATTCAAAAGGGAATATGTGGTTCGGTACCGATGGATTTGGTATCTGCAAATGGAATGGCGTTGGATTTACAAACTTCACGACAGATAATGGTTTGTGCGACAATAACATCGGTGATTTATTTGAAGATAGCAGCGGGAACATCTGGATATCAACCAGCTACGGAGGCATGTGCATGTTCGATGGAAAGTCGTTTCGCAATTTTGCAACGGAAGGCTTGATTGATGGGGTAGAGGCAGGAGCAATATACGAAGACAAACGGGGTAACATTTGGTTCGCTGTTGAACACCACGGTGTCTATAAATATGACGGGGAATCATTTGTCAATTACAATGAAAAAGACGGATTGAATACCTCCGGCGTGCTATCAATTTATCAAGATCGAGAAGATCGATTTTGGTTCGGCGGCTGGGGCGGACTGTTTCGTTTTGATGGCGAGACTTTTACAAGTGTCACTAAAGATGGTCCGTGGGAGAGATGAACCAATTGTTTCTATTCCTTTGGAACCAGAATTCTCTTCTGTGAATTATTCATCTTTTGGTTTATCCTTGCTTTTTTGTCAAGACGAAAGTAACAAGAAGAAACTGAATCATCCCAGGCTAAGCTAACTCCGAAGCAACCAAACCAATTACAATGAACAGCTTCAAAACAAAGCCCTCGGGCTAAAAGTCCTACTTTGACCACCAGGTGCATTACATACATCAACCCTGTAAAGCCATGGAAGTACCAAGTCAATAATCTGTAAACTTATTTTAGGACGGGTCAGGGTCATTCGAAGCGGGTTTGCGCCCTGCGGGCCCTCCCTCCCCCGCGCCGTCAACACCGTGCACTGCAAAGGTAAGCTCTCTGAAAAAGCTTGTCAATAGGCACTTTACGGATGCCAGCGAGAACTTTGTAGATGCGCGTTTTTGGGCGTTTTTGTGGAGATAAAGCGAAGGCCGGTTTGGAGTATTGACAGATGCGTCTAGAAATTCCAGGATATAACATCAATCATCAATAAATACAATTGCAAGTCACCTTTTCTGTAAACCTACTTCAGGGCGTGTTAGTGATTAGCCAAAAAGCATAAAATTTGGTCAAAATCCCATCTCCCTCAAATTTCCCTAAATTCGCCTTCCTAAACCTCAGCGCATGGAAGACCATCATATCGCCCCAGTTGATCGCAGTATAGAAGCGCTCTACGAAGTGCTCACTCAACGCAAACCGATTCTACTTTCTCCTGATGCCAAAGCGCGCATCGAGAAATGTCGCAACTACTTAGATGCGAAATTGGAAAACAACGATGCACCGATCTACGGCATCAACACGGGGTTCGGGTCACTTTGCGATACGCGCATCAGCAATGATGATTTGGGCACGCTGCAACGTAATTTGGTGCTGTCTCACGCCTGTGGTGCCGGCCCTACAGTGCCGCAGGAAATTGTGCGTTGGATGCTGCTGCTAAAAGCACGTGCACTCAGCTTCGGACATTCAGGCGTTCAACTCGCGACAGTGCAACGCTTGCTCGATTTGCTCAACAACAACCTGATTCCTGTCGTTTATGAACTGGGCTCACTCGGCGCTAGCGGTGATCTTGCTCCGCTCGCACATCTAAGTTTGCCGCTTATTGGTGAAGGACAAGTCTGGCAATCGGAAGGACACAAAGCAACAAAAGAGGTTTACTGGAACCTGAACTGGGAACCAATTCAATTGAAAGCGAAAGAAGGTTTGGCTTTGTTGAATGGTACCCAATTCATGAGCGCCTATGGATGTCACCTTGTGATGCGGGCGCGCAGACTTATGAAGTGGGCCGACCTCATTGCTGCCATGAGCCTCGAAGCGTTCGACGGACGTATCGAACCGTTTGGAGTGGAGGTGAATGCCATTCGCAGACAAGAAGGACAAATACTCGTCGCTGAAAATATGCGAAACATCCTCGCTGGTAGCGAGCTGATAAAACAACATAAAAAGCACGTTCAAGATCCGTATAGCTTCCGATGCATTCCTCAAGTGCACGGCGCTTCGCGTGATGCAATCGCTTATGCTGGAAGAATCGTAGAAAACGAAATAAATGCCGTGACCGATAACCCGACGATTTTCCCTGATCAGGATATGATCGTTTCAGCGGGCAATTTCCACGGACAACCATTGGCGCTCGCGCTTGATAACCTCGCCATCGCTCTGGCTGAATTGGGAAGCATTTCTGAACGCAGAACGTACAAACTGATTTCCGGCCAACGTGAATTGCCTCCTTTCTTGGTCGCAAACCCAGGCCTGAACAGTGGTTTCATGATTCCGCAGTACACCGCAGCGTCAATCGTTAGTCAAAACAAAGTGCTGTGTCATCCCGCTTCTGTAGATACCATTGACTCGTCAAACGGACAAGAAGACCACGTGAGCATGGGGGCCAATGCGGCGACAAAGGCATTCAGAGTCGGACAAAATGTGCAGCGCATCATGGCCATCGAACTAATGAATGCTGCTCAAGCACTTGAACTGCGCGGTGCCGACAAAACATCTCCAACAGTGAAGCGCATTTACGATGCCTTCCGCCAAAAGGTGGGCTTTGTGAACAATGATACCTACCTGCATCCGTTGATGGAAAAGAGTTTCGAGTTTTTAATGCAAGAGCCTTCTCAAGTGCTCGAAGATTAATAGCGAAACCATTTATACTTCTTTTAAGCCACTGACCAAAAAGTCTGTCAAGATTGAATGCTTTGACGGTAACTTTATTCCTGCATGATAAAACTCACCGATGTAAAGAAGAGCTATGGCTCTGGAAAGAATCTTTTTCCAGTGCTAAAAGGCATTGACATGGATGTTGAACAAGGTGAGCTGGTGTCGATCATGGGCTCTTCAGGTAGCGGGAAATCAACTTTGCTGAATGTCCTTGGTCTGCTCGATAGCTACGACTCTGGCAAATATCTGCTCGGAGGCACCGACATGTCGAACCTCACTGAAACCACTGCCGCACAATACCGCAGCAAATACCTTGGTTTTGTTTTCCAATCGTTCAACCTTATCAACTTTAAAAGCGCTGTCGAAAACGTCGCTCTGCCTTTGTACTATCAAAAAGTACCAAGAAAAGAACGAAATGCGATGGCGATGGATCTGCTCGAGAAAGTAGGGCTCACTGAATGGGCAAATCACCTGCCTTCGGAAATGAGCGGCGGACAAAAACAACGTGTCGCAATAGCACGGTCATTGATCACCAAACCGCGACTTATCCTCGCCGATGAACCTACTGGTGCGCTCGACGAACAAACGTCTCGCGAAGTAATGGATGTCCTCAAAGAGGTCAACAAAGAAGGCATCACCATGATCATCGTTACCCACGAAAATGAAATTGCTGCAATGACGCAACGTGTTATTAGGTTGCGCGACGGACTCATAGAATCAACAGGGAGGTAAAGATGTTCGACGTAGATAAGTGGCTCGAGATTTTTCATACCATCATCACCAATCCATTGCGGACGGTACTGACTGGCGTGAGCGTGGCTCTCGGGATCTTTATCCTCGTCGTTATGCAAGGTTTGGGCTTTGGCTTGCAAAATGGTGTCTACAAAAATATGCAAGACGATGCCATCAACTCGCTTTACATCCACAGCTGGGCAACCAGCTTGCCTTACAAAGGGTTGAACGCAGGGCGTGAAATCACTTATAAAAACGATGATCTTCAACATGTAGTAGATAAATACGATGAGGTAACTACGTATTCAGGACGTATGGGGATGTGGGGCGTAGCCATGGAATATGGCAGTGAAACCCAAAATTTTAGTCTGCGTGGTGTTCACCCCGGTCACCTTGAACTGGAGCGTAGCATAGTTACTGGCGGACGATTCATAAATGCCGGTGACGTGGCAGATGCTCGGAAAATAACGGTACTGGGAAAAACCATCGTCGAAGACCTGTTTCGTGGCAAAGACCCGATTGGAGAATATGTCAAAATAAACGGTGTCCTATTCCGCGTTGTAGGCACGTTCGAAGATCCAGGTAGCAAGTGGGAGAATAGAAATGCCTATGTACCAATTACTACAGCACAAAGAGTTTATGGTCGCAACGATCAAATAGATATGTTCATGGTCACCACAGGTGAAATGAGCCTAACTGAGTCTATTGAAATGGCTGCTGAAATAGATGCCTACTTGAAAGAAAAACACGTAGTGCACCCCGACGATAAAAGGGCAATCACTGTAAACAACAACAACGAGTCGTTTGCCGAAATGGTGAATGTATTCACGGGCATTCGGACATTTATATGGGCTGTCGGTATTTTTACGTTGCTCGCTGGTATCATTGGCGTTGCCAATATCATGTCGATCATTGTGAAAGAACGCACGAAAGAAATCGGCGTCCGCAAAGCCCTTGGTGCCACTCCTGCATCTGTTCTCGGACTCATCATTCAAGAAGCGGTGTTTCTTACCACAATCGCTGGAAGTATCGGATTGGTTGCTGGAGTGGTGTTGCTCGAAGTACTAGCCATGTTTATTGACCACGAATTTTTTACGAACCCAACCATCAACTTCGGTGTTTGCCTGGGGGCGCTAATCTTGCTAATTATAGCAGGTGCCCTTTCTGGATTGCTACCTGCAATTCGGGCCGTGCGCATTCGCCCAGTTGAAGCTTTAAGAGACGAATAGATGTTCGACCGCGATAAATGGTATGAGATTCTTCAAGTGGTGTTGCAAAACCCACTTCGCGCTGTGCTTTCTGGTCTGGGCGTGAGTTGGGGTATCTTCATGTTGATCATCACGGTGGGCTCAGCAACTGGTCTCGAAAATGGGGTGAAAGCCGATATGTCTGATGTGGCAAAGAACAGCGCTTTCATGTGGACGCAAAGCACAAGCATGCCTTACAAGGGTTTTTCTCGTGGTCGGTATCTGCGCATTACCAATGCGGATGTTGAATACATGCGTGAAAACCTACAAAAGATTGAACTGGTTTGTCCGCGCAATGAAATAGGTGGCTACCAAGGCACTGCCAATGTCATTCGCGGCATCAACACAGGGGCGTTTTCAGTGTATGGCGATTACCCTGAATTCCCGCTGATCAAACCCATGAAAATCGTTGATGGTCGATTTATCAACTACGGCGATATCCATGAAAACCGAAAGGTTTGTGTCATCGGTTCACGTGTGCGTACTGTACTTTTTCCAGATGGTGAAGACCCAAAAGGACAGTATATTCAAATCTTTGGTGTTGGTTTCCAAGTTGTAGGTGTCTTCGATAGCCTCGCCAAAGGCGAAGATGCTGAAGAAGAAACTGCTTCTATTTTCACTCCGTTTACGACCTTCCAAAAAGCTTTCAATCAAGGCGATGAAGTAGGTTGGTTGTCGATTTTATTGAAGGAGGATGTCCCAACCGAAGAGGCGGTCACCGAAATCAAAGACATGATCAAACAACGTCTTAGTATTCACCCCGACGACCCGCGCGCCATTGGCTATTGGTCAATGGCTGAAGAGCTCGAAGATGTGAATAATGTTTTCAGCGGATTCGCCATTGTGTCGTTCACTTTCGGATTTCTGGTGCTGCTCGCTGGGGTAATCGGTATCATCAATATCATGCTGATTACGGTGAAAGAACGCACGAAAGAAATAGGAGTGAGGAGAAGTCTGGGTGCGACTCCTGTCAATATCATCTTTCAAATCATTTACGAAACTGTCTTCTTAACGGTCATCTCCGGCGCTGCCGGGATGATTTTTGGCGTCTTTGCCCTTGAAGGAGTCAATATTTTATTACAATCCATGGGTGATACGGGGTCTTTCCGTAATCCCGGTATAGAATTTAAAACTGTTGTTACAGCATTGTCAATTATGATCGTCATGGGCGGCTTCGCAGGATTGATTCCTGCCTTGCGCGCTGTGTCTATCAAACCTGTTGATGCCTTACGCGCTGAATAATATTACTATGAATAGAGGCTGTCTTGTTTCACTGATCATTTTTGTAGTCATCGTCTTAATTGGCGCTGGTGCTACGTTGTATTACCTCAAAGCCAAAGAGGATGTCGGACTCGCTACGTATAACACGGAGTCTCCTACGGTCGACAACATTGTCCTCAAAACAGTTGCCACAGGAAGCGTGCAGCCGCGAAAAGAGGTGCAGATAAAACCGCAGATTTCTGGAATCGTAAACGAGATTTATCTCGAAGCTGGCGATACCATCAAAGAGGGTGATCTCATTGCTCGTGTGAAGGTTATTCCCGACATGGTGAGCATGAGCAATGCCGAAAACCGGTTGGAAAGAGCGCGAATCAGCAGAGACAATGCAGCGATGGACTTCGAGCGAAACCTTGAGCTGTTTGAAAAAGGGGTAATCTCTCGTGCTGATTTTCAACAGTTTGAAATCGCGAAACGTCAGGCAGGAGAGGAGATGAATGCTGCTGAAGACAACCTTGCGATCATCCGCGAAGGGGTTGCAAAACGTTCAGGCAGCGGTACCTCTCTTACGTTGATTCGTTCCACCATCGGTGGGATGGTACTCGACGTGCCAGTGAAAGAGGGCAACTCGGTAATTGAAGCCAACAACTTCAACGATGGTACTACAATCGCGTCGATTGCCGATATGGAAGACCTCATTTTCTTAGGTAAAGTAGATGAATCAGAAGTAGAAAAACTTAGCCTTGGCATGGATCTGATTCTGACCATCGGTGCCATTCAAAGTAAGAAGTACGAAGCTAAATTGGAGTACATCGCTCCGAAAGGTGTTGCTGAAAATGGTGCCATCCAATTCGAAATTAAGGCCGCTGTGCGTCTGGATAAAGCTGATTTTATCCGCGCGGGATACAGTGCAAATGCCGACATCGTTTTGGATCGCAAAGACAGTGTCCTCACCATTTCAGAAACGCTGGTGCAATACGACGACGAACAAAAAGCTTTTGTAGAAGTTGCAACAGGTGAAAACACCTACGAACGCAGAGATGTCAAGCTCGGATTGAGCGATGGACTGCGCGTTGAGGTGCTTGGAGGCATCGTTGCCGATGACAAAATAAAGATGTGGTCGCAGCCGATCTATGAATAATGCTTCACATTGACCGCCGAATTCATACTTTTGCGCCATGGCTCTAATTGAAGAAATGGAAAAGTCAGGAAACTGGTTGTTTCGCTGGCGTAGTTTTCTCCCTCTGGTTCTATACGTAATGGCATTCGTTGTCATTGTCGCTGGTTGGGATAATATGACGAATCATCACGATATGTCGTGGTCGCTTATCTGCTTGGCAGTGAGTTTGTTCGGACAAATTATACGCGCCATAACCATTGGCTTTACTCCACGTGGCACCTCGGGTCGCAACACGGCGGCCGGACAAGTTGCTGAAGCGCTGAACACCCGTGGTATCTACTCAGTTGTCAGACATCCTCTGTACCTCGGTAACTTCTTCATGTGGATGGGAATTGTACTTTATGTCGGAAACTGGTGGTTCTCGATCTTATGTGTATTCCTTTTTTGGCTTTATTACGAGCGTATCATGTTCGCTGAAGAGGCGTTCTTACGTCGTAAATTCGGACAGATATACCTCAACTGGGCAGAGAAAACACCTCCTTTCATTCCACGTTTTTCAAGCTGGGCAAGTAATCAAGTAGACTTTTCAATGCGCAACGTATTGAAGCGCGAATACAGCGGCTTCTTCGCGATTTTCGTGAGTTTCGCTTTGTTGAATGCGATGAAGAACTACTTGGAATTTGATATGTTGGACATCGATTTCCTCATCGATCCACTCTGGATGATCTTGGTGCCAATCGCATTCTTGATCTTTGCTACACTCCGCACTTTGAAGAAAACCACGCGGGTGCTTCACGTAGACGGGAGATAAGCTCGGCTTTTTCCTTTTCTCTTTTTCTTTCTTCGCTGCGCGGATGTTGAACATCTGCTGCTAAGCTTAGTTTTCGATAATTCCCTGAGGGTTGTAGGTCAGCAAGATCATCTTCCATTCAAGAATGCGCTTTTTCCGCATAACATCGATCTCTTTTATCGCGGCATCCAAATAGGTGTTTTCACGGCGGTTGATGATGAACAAGGTGCTCTCACCCAAACGAAGCTTCGTGCCTTCCATAAACAACAATTCGCCGGCATTGGATGCGTTTTCTCTCGCCAATCTGCTGAGGTCATTCACCTGCAACACCTGCGATTCAAGCATCATGCGCTTCTGCATTAAATCACGCAATTTCATG
>JANRAA010000204.1:5228-6608 GCA_030728235.1 Flavobacteriales bacterium | reverse complement strand
ATATAAATCGGCTTGATCGAGTTTGAACTGAGCCTTCCGAATATTGGCGCGTTCCTTACGGCTCAAAATGGGCACTTTTGCGGATAATCCTATGACGCTATTGTTGCCTGCCAACGATAACTGATCGGCGCGGCTAATGGCCTTCAAACTCAAGTTCACATCGGGCTTCAGTTGCTCACGTGCAAGCAACAAGTCGAGGCGTGCTTCTCTGCGCTTCAATTCAAGCATTTCAACAGATGGGTGCAACCACGTCAAATCATTCGATAATGCGCGCGATATATGCAGGTCAGCAGCTGATTGCCATGAGGTGTCAGGCTCCGCACCACCTGTAAACTGGTCGAACATGTCGTTCTCCCAAATCAAGGTCCCTGCAAGTCTGTACCACTCCTGGAAATCCATCAATGCCTCGGTGTACTCGGTTTGCCTTTTCACATATTGATTGTGGGCTTCCAAGGTATCCATGGCGGTAAAAACTCCAAGTTGATATTGTCCAACGGTTTGGTTGTAACGCTCGAGTGCTAGCGCTACGATGTCTTTTCTCAATTGCAACGCTCGTGATGCAGCCACCCAATTCCAATACACTTCGGCACCAAACAACACCATGTCTCGCTGTGCATTCTCGAGGGTACGAACGCTTCTATCAGCAGATATTCGCGCTTGGCGCAAACGGGTCTGGTCTGGGGTCCTAAAAAATCCATCTACCAGTGGAACCGATAATTCGGCGAACGCCAATCCCACCTCAGGTGTAAATGTCTCAGGGTTGATGTACGTTCCAATGCTCCGGTCGTATCCGGCTTTTAAATTGATGCCAGGTTGCAATTGCCACTCCAGCGCTGCATCGCGATAGTCGTAGTACGATGTCCCATTGAATGTTTTACTGGCGTATTCTCCTTTTAAGTTGGGGTCGAAAGCGGCGCGAGCACCCATGGCTTCTGCTTCAGCGATTCCGACATCCATGGTGCGAATACCGAGCTGCGGATGGTAACGCAAGAGCTGTCTCAAAAAGTCGATCTCTTCAACTTTCAGCGTGTCTTGCGCCATCCCCGCAAAGGGAAGCAATAGAAATATGGTAAGTAATCTGCTCATTATTTGTCGCCTTTGTCGGCTTTTTCTTTTCCAGGGACGTCTTGCTCGGTATAGTATTCTGGAGGGAAACCATTCAACTGTCGCCACAATTCGTAACCCAGTGGAACGTCTTTAAGAAGTATCATTCCAAACGCACCAGATCCAATACTGAGTGGTTGTGGCCAATGACCTTCAGTGGTGTCAGGAACGATAATTACGCGGTATTTACCTTTGTTATTGATCACTTGATCCACACTCACAACTTTCCCTCCGAAGGTACCCACAGTTGCACTCGGCCATCCGCTAAAAACGAGG
>JANRAA010000204.1:3230-5218 GCA_030728235.1 Flavobacteriales bacterium | reverse complement strand
ACTGCAAACGCACATAAGAGTCTTGGTGCATTAAAGGGACATCCATGGCGCTTACATACAGTTCCACTGCTTCACTGAATTCGAGCGGCTGAATGGTGCAAACAGCCGATCCAGACTTCACAATCTCGCCAACACCGCTTTGTATAATGCTAACCACTCGTCCGTCTTGTGGCGCCAATACAACCCGACCTGTTTCACGAAGGGTGTAGTTTGAAAGTGAGTTTTCAAGCTTGGTCAACTCTTGCAATGCTTCCTGCATGGCAGCTTCAGTTGTTGCTTCGTCGCTTTCAATTTTCGCAATCTTATCGGCATACTCAGCCGTTTTGCGCGAAACTTCCAATTTAGACATGGCGTAGGCTTGCAAATTTGCCGCAAGATCGTTGTTGGCTTTTACCACTTTAGCACGGGCCTGTTGCTCGCTCAAACTGCGTGACTCGAAGTCGGTTGTCGATATCAAGCCATCGCGATAAAGCTCTTGTGCTCGCTTCAATCGCTCATTGTTGATCTCTAAATTCAAACGCTCTTGCTCAACTGCAGCGCTATCAGCAGAAACTTTCTGATAACCTTGAAGCACCTTTAACTTCGCCTGCTCAATTTCATTGTCTCTGGTAGCAACCAAAGCAGCTCCTTGTCGCATCAAGGCCGATAATTTGTCGCTATAAGCAACGATTCCAGCGCGCTTTGATTCAATCAAAAACTGGGTTCGCTCCACAAGTCGAGGATCCAAATATTCGGCTTTTACTTCTTCCAAAAGTAACAATGTGTCGCCAGCGCTTACAACTTGACCTTCGTATACACCCCAATAGGCTACGCGTCCATCAATCATGATGTTCACCTCTTGCGGACGTTTATCGGGAAAGCGGCTGATCACGGTTCCATTGGCGCCTACGTTTTGTGTCCATGGCACGAACATCACTGCTACAATGAATATGAAGGCGATTATAAAGTTGCGGACAAGTTTTTTGCCCCTTTTTTCTGGAAGTAAACGCTGCATAGAGGCAGTTTTATTGCCTGTCTCGGGCAGCGTGCTTGGTGATGAACTTATATTCAGCATGGTCAGTTACGATTGTTGGGTTAGTTCACCTTTCGCAAAACGGTAATGTTTGTCGAAAAACTTTGAATCAGGAATGCTCTCGCTGAAGAAAATTACCGCCCAAGGCTGGAAAGGATCAAGCAAGTACTCAAGCATTTTCTTATGTCGAATAGGGTCCGATGGCAACTGCTCAGCGTCGATCAATAAAATATCTGGCTCGTCGATGAGGTTACGTGCAAGCAGTATTCCTTTTGTAAGTGTCGATGATAATAGGTTAGAGTAGGGGATCACACGGGTAACCTCTGCCTCCGGCAGGATGCGAATGTCTTCCATCAATCCGATGTCGTTCAAAACGCGTTCTACGCGATCAAAGGGTATGTGCGGCCTTCCTGCTTCAATATTGTCGATGATGGTGCCTGAAAATAGCTCATCGCGCCCCCAAAGCTCGCCTATCTCTTCACGCAGGCGATCCAATGAAATAGACTTCAATGATCTTCCTTTGAAGGAAAGATGTCCTTGAAAGCCTGTTTCTCTAGCGGTTAGCAGTTGCATCATCGTGCGGACAAAAAGCGGATGTTCGTACTGAATAAACACGCGCTCGCCTTGAGATATCGTGAATTTTTTGCAATAGATAGGGACGGAATATGCCGATCCTACCCTCGATAGTTCTTCAGCTACGAACAGCTCATTTGAATTGCTTAAGCCTTCTGTACCGTGCTCTTCTTCCAATGGTAAATCGGTAACATGACCAACTTTATCGAGGGCGGTTAACAAATCATAAACGCTATCTAGGTTCATGATGATCTTCTCCACCGATCCTGTAATCATCAAGATAACAATCTCAGCAGCCACGAACTGACCAATTCCTATTTGATTGTCTATTACAAGCAAACTTCCCAAAACAAGTAGTCCGGCCGCAATCAACAATTTGAAAAACACCAATGCTCCATAGTGG
>JANRAA010000204.1:0-3220 GCA_030728235.1 Flavobacteriales bacterium | reverse complement strand
CCCCCCCCCCGGCCGTCGTTCACCTGCGACGTAGTGGCGCACCAAAACTTTGAAGTGAGAATCGCGGGCATCAAGGTATTTTTCTGTCATCCCGTCGGTTTCCGAAATAGAAAGATTCGACTTAGGTGTCATTCGAAAAGCTTCCACATTCGCCGCAACTTCTTCGAGCCAGCCTGCAACCTTGTATTTGTAACTCGATTCTTTCAAACTGGTCTCCAATCCTTGACCCATGGTGATGCGAATCAAAATAATCAACAAGAAAATCAGAATGAAGTCGAACAAAATGAAGAAGGGGTGATAAAGCGCCAACAACACCAAGCCAAAGAATACACTCAAAATAGCCGTTGAGAAATCGATAATGAGCTTACTGATGCTCTTTTGAATGGTGATGACGTCGAAAAAACGATTCATCAACTCAGCTGGATTTCGCTTCTCCCACTGATTGAAAACAATTCGTGGCAAGCGCATCGCAAACTCCAACGACGATTTGGCAAAAATCCGCTGCTGTAGGTGCTCTACCAACCATTGTTGGCGTATCTGCAACCAACCGCTTATGAGTATTCCGATCAATACAAACGACACAAGCACGATCCACGAAGTGCTGATGCGGCCTGCCTGAATGAAGCTTACTATCGATTGAATACCAAGTGGTAACGAGAGTCCAATCAATCCGCCGAAGGTAGCTATGGTGAAAATGCGGACCAATAAGGTACGTTCAGACTGCAATAGGCGGCCCAACCGTTTCCAAGGTGTGAAAGTAGAATTCATCATTTGGCTTTATTAGGCTGAATAACAGTCTGTTGAGACGTTTGTAGTTCCAAGAATGTGTATATGTATATCATAATTACTCGCAAATATAATAGTATTACTATCGCTCTCGCGTGTAATTAACCCGAATTAACTAAAATTTGTTCATGTCACCTTCACTTTTGTTATCATCCTGCGCAGCAGAGAAGGGAAGAACCGTTTAATATAAACAGCTAAAATTTCTTTTCCACCTATGTAAATTTCGGCTTTTTGCTTTGAAGTGCCTTGAACCAATTTGCGGGCACAAGCTTCGGCCGACATCCCTGCACCTGTGGCTTCGTCCATGGTGCCCTGTTTTTCACCTGTCCCAATCATGGCGTTTTTTGAAATGTTGGTGCGAATAAACCCTGGACAAACGATTGTAACTGTGATGTTATCTTTTTGATGCTCAGCGCGCAATGCATCAAAATAGCCGTGCAATGCATGTTTAGCTCCGCAATAACCGCTGCGCATTGGCGAAGAAAACACACCCATCAAACTGGTAATGACAACGAATTGTCCGCTCTGGTTTTTCACGAAATGAGGCAGCACAGCGAGCGTCAGGGCAATTGTCCCGAAGTAGTCTATTTCCATCACATGGCGATTCACTTCCATAGAAGTATCAATAGCTAGTGAACGCTGGCTGATGCCGCCGCTGTGTACCACGACATCTATTTTCGATACCATTCTCAATGCTTCATCAACTTTTGATTGCATATCCTCTGATTTAGCGAGGTCGAGTGGCAGAACGAAAACATTGTTCGGGTTTGGCAATTCGTTGCGCAGTGCTTGCAGAGATTCTTTGTTTCGAGACGAAAGAATGAGTGTGGCTCCTTCTTTAGCGAACTCCTGAGCAGTCGCCTTGCCGATGCCAGATGACGCTCCAGTGATCCAAACCGTTTTGTTTTCGTATTTCATAGACATAAAGGTAAAAAAGGCGTCAAGAAAAAGGGCCGTCTCCTGAGAAACGACCCTTCATATTCTTGCATATCTGATCAGATATCAATTTTTGCATATTTCGCATTTGCTTCAATAAATGCGCGTCGTGGCGGTACGTCATCACCCATCAACATCGAGAAGATGTGATCACAAGTCGCCGCATTTTCAATCGTTACACGTCGCAAAGTGCGTTGCTCAGGATTCATGGTTGTATCCCACAACTGCTCCGCGTTCATCTCTCCAAGACCCTTGTATCGTTGAATGTTCACACTGCTATCAGCACCAGCTCCTTTCAGTTCCATGATCAATCGATCGCGGTCGTCTTCCGTCCATGCGTACGCTTGTTTGTTTCCTTTCTTAACAAGGTACAATGGCGGCGTGGCGATGTAAACGTGTCCGAGCTCAATCAGCTCTTTCATGTATCTAAAGAAGAAAGTAAGAATTAAGGTTTCGATGTGAGAACCATCGACGTCAGCATCACACATGATGACCACTTTGTGGTATCTGAGTTTTGCCAAGTTGAGGGCTTTTGAATCTTCTTCAGTTCCTATTGATACTCCAAGAGCGGTGTAGATATTTTTGATCTCTTCGTTCTCAAGAATCTTATGTTGCATGGCTTTCTCCACGTTGAGGATTTTACCTCTCAATGGCATAATCGCTTGGAACATACGATCTCGACCTTGTTTTGCGGTACCACCCGCTGAGTCTCCCTCGACAAGAAATATCTCACACAAGCTCGGGTCTTTCTCAGAGCAGTCAGCCAGTTTTCCTGGTAATCCGCTGCCACCCATTACCGACTTGCGTTGCACCATTTCACGGGCTTTGCGAGCAGCGTGACGTGCTTGAGCGGCGAGAATTACCTTTTGAACAATCTTACGAGCGTCGTTCGGGTGTTCTTCGAGGTAGTTGGTCAACATATCGCTAACCGCCTGACTAACCGCTGCGGTTACATCTCTGTTACCTAGCTTGGTCTTCGTTTGTCCCTCGAATTGCGGTTCAGCAACCTTTACCGAAATAATGGCTGTCAATCCTTCACGGAAGTCATCACCATTGATTTCAAACTTCAATTTTTCGAGCAATCCGCTGGCATCAGCGTATTTCTTCAAAGTCGTGGTCAAACCACGACGGAAACCTGAAAGGTGGGTTCCACCTTCATGGGTGTTTATGTTGTTTACATATGAGTGCAAATTCTCATTGAAGCTGGTGTTGTAAACCATCGCCACTTCTACCGGAATTCCACTGCGTTCACCAGTCATGTGAATTACTTCGTCGATCAAGCATTCGCGGTTCTCATCGATGTAACGGACGAATTCTTCCAATCCACGTTCGCTATGAAAGCGCTCGGTGACAGCATCTCCATTTTCATCTAATTCGCGCTTGTCTGTTAAATCAAGCGTGATGCCTTTATTCAAAAACGCTAGTTCACGCAGACGACTTGCAAGAGTGTCGTAACTGTAAATTGTGGTCTCAAAAATGGTGTCGTCAGGTGTGAAGG
>JANRAA010000203.1:1348-3842 GCA_030728235.1 Flavobacteriales bacterium | reverse complement strand
ACCCTACCTACCGCCATCTGCTGCCGAATGAAAAAGCGCCTGAAAAAACATTGCACCGCGAACGCTCAAGCTCTGCATTGATATTCTACTGGGGCGTGAACAAGATTTTCGATGCACTGCATGTTCACAACATCTTCTTTTCCGACAACTACAAGGCTGAATTCGAATGGCTTTTCGAAGGTGCCGATGCACCAGATGATCTTACCGTTTACATAAACATCACTTCAGGTTTTTGTAAAGATGACGCCCCCGCCAACGGTGCCAACTGGTTTGTGATGGTCAACGCTCCTGCTAACGAGGGCAGCAACAACCTCGACATCCCTGCCGTGCGCAGGAAGGTAATCGCGAAATTGTGTGCAATTCTTAAAACAGACATAGAACCATTGATTGAAGAGGAATCATTTTTGGATCCTGTGAAAATTGAAAGTCAAACGGGATCGTTTATGGGCTCGCTCTACGGCACGAGCTCAAATGATCGTATGTCGGCTTTTTTACGGCATCCAAACTTCACACGATCCATCGATGGTTTGTACTTTTGCGGAGGCAGTGTGCACCCTGGCGGTGGCATTCCCCTGTGCTTACTCTCTGGAAAAATTGTTGCCGACCTCATCAAAAACAGGTTCGAATAGATGCTAAAAGGAAAATGGCCATTCATCGTGATCATCGTGCTGCATACTGTGGGCATAGCTGGAATTTTGCTTGGTTTTCGCGACTGGATCATGCCGTTGACTCCTCTCAACCTGCTAATATCAGGGTGGATTGTCCTCGCTGAGGATGTTAAAGCAGGCCCAAAAAAGGCAGTGTTCGCCTGGGTTGTCTGTGTATCTTATTTCGTTGAAGTGCTCGGCGTAAATACAGGCTGGCCTTTCGGAGAATACTATTACGGAGTAACATTGGGTCCGCAACTGTTTAACACTCCTCTGCTGATCGGATTGCTTTGGCTGCTGCTGCTCATTGGCGGCTGGCAACTAGCGAATCGCATCTCGAAAAACCTTTTCGTACGGTCTTTACTCGTAGCATTGCTGATGACGTGTTTGGATTATTTCATGGAACCGGTAGCTGTGAATTTGGGCTTTTGGACGTGGATGAACGGACAAATCCCGTTGTCAAATTACATCTCGTGGTTCGCAGTTGCCCTTGCCCTATCTTTAGGGATGTCGAAGCTGATTGGCGACATGAACAACAAACGCGCTGAACTGTTTTTCTTGGTACAAATTGTTTTCTTTCTCGTTTTGAACACCTTTGCATAATGATACTGAACATCTTAATTTTCATTGGTACTTTTTTCTTCATGGAGTTCATGGCGTGGTTCACTCACAAGTACATCATGCATGGGTTTATGTGGTATTTCCACCGCGATCACCATGTTCATGAACCGGGGTTCTTCGAACGAAACGATGTCTTTTTCCTGATCTTCGCAGTGCCAAGTTTCCTGTGCATCTTCACGGGTTTAAAAGCCGGTGGCGACTTCCGGGTGTGGATAGGGGCAGGCATTGCACTATACGGTCTTTGCTATTTCTTGGTGCACGATGTATTCATTCATCAGCGTTTCAAATGGCTTCGCAACTCTTCTAATCCGTACTTACTGTCTTTGCGTCGTGCTCACAAAATTCATCACAAACACCTCGGACCTCAAGACGGTGAATGTTTCGGGATGCTCGTTGTACCTTACAAGTATTGGAAAGAGTCTAAACGCATGGTTGAACGCCAAAAAACAACATGAACCCACACCACTACTATCTGTTCATTGACCTTGCGTGTATATTCTTCCCGCTAGCCCTTAGCTTCGATAAAAAGGTGGCTTTCGCTTCCAAATGGAAAGCATATTTCAAAGCGAATTTAATTACTGCTGCAGTTTTTGTTGTGTGGGACATTATCTTCACCCACCATGGCGTTTGGGGCTTCAACGACGCGTACATAAGCGGTATCCACATTTTCAATTTACCACTTGAAGAGCTGCTGTTCTTCATCTGCATTCCCTACGCTTGCACTTTTCTCTATGAAACTTTCAAGTCGTGGCTTCCAAAGCAGCCTTTGCAAAAAAGTGGTCGGTACATTGCCAGCGGTATGCTGCTTCTTTTCACCGTCTTGCTTGGGATATATACGACACACCTTTATACAATGTCGGCCACACTCAGCGCCATCATCATTCTTGTTATACTGCTTCGCAAAAGGGCGACTTACGTCGGATACCTACTCTTTTCATACTTTGTTGCTCTGATTCCTTTTACGATTGCAAACGGATTGCTCACCGGGTTGGATTTTCGGCAGTACCCTATCATCAATACCACTCCTGAAGCGATATCAGATCAAATTGTGTGGTACGCCAACAGCGAGAACTTAGGTGTCCGCTTTTTCAGCATCCCGTTCGATGATTTCATTTATGGATTTACGCTAATCGCCATGAACATTGTCCTTTTTGAGTACTATCGCTCAAAAGACAAGTTGGCTTGAATGGGTCTGTGGTCAGAAAAATCAACCGCGTGAGTGGTAA
>JANRAA010000203.1:0-1338 GCA_030728235.1 Flavobacteriales bacterium | reverse complement strand
ACGCTTTGAAGTGGCGTGAGTGCAAGATGTAATCTATCCGAAACGAAGGAAAGGTCCCCACATACGACGATCCCAATCCGCTGCCCGCCTCAACAAAAGAATCGTCTAAATAATCGGTCAAACGCTCATAAGCGTAAGACACTGGTGAATCGTTGAAGTCGCCACATAACACGACCATTTTAGCGGTATCCTTCTCCAAATGGCTTCTTACGAGATCAACCTGAGACGATCTTTTTATAAAAGCTCTTTCTAACCGTGTCAATAAGCGCATAGCATCTTCCGATTTAGGACCATCTTGCAAGGCTTTGTAATCTTCTTTCTGGAAACGAATGCTGGCCAAGTGTGCGTTGTAAATACGCACTGTATCTTGTCCTTTTAAAATGTCGGTGTAAATGCAGTAGTTGTTCTGATCCGATTCAAAAGCAATCTCTCCCCTTCCTATGATGGGATACTTTGAGAATGTCACGACACCAAAATACTGCTCCCCATTCAATTTGTGTGTGTACTTTTCGTGGAAATAGGTGTTGGGCAAAAACCGGATCAAGGTATCACGGGTATCGAAAACGCCTTTGCGCTGTGTGAAGTAAAACTCTTGAAAACACAACACATCTACTTCATTTTGATCAAGGAAATTAAAGATTTTATCTCGGGTGCCTGCCCCTTCCGTCCAGTTGTACAAGTCGAACAAGCGAACATTATAACTCATTACTTTCAGACTTTCGCCGGATGTCTCATTGTCTGCCATCCCAAAAGCAATGGTACGGGTTGTCAAACTGCCCGTCAATATCAAGCCCAACGCTAAAATCAACCCCGATCGCCACCTCTTCCGAAGCAGCATGAATACCAGATTCACAATGGCAAGCAAAAACCAAAAGGGAAAGGATAGTCCGAACAGTGCCAGCCATGCCTGCTTTTCAGGCGACACTTGAGTTGATAGCCACGCGAATAACAGTCCGCACAAAGCCAACAACCACGACAACCGCAAAACGGCTGAATAGACAAAGAGAAAGGCTTTTTTCATATCAGACGTCCCGTCCGTGCTTGCCTAAAAATTCTTTTTCATCTTTCGATAAGCTGTCCCAACCGCCCTTCGAAATCTTATCCAAGATACGATCGATACGCTTTTGATTATCGAGTTTCTGAGTATTGTATTCATCGTCGGATACCACGCGCTTCTTTGGTTTACTTCGGTGAACGACCTTCATCCCGCCTCCTTTAAAAAGGTTCGCAATGCGATCGAATATGCGCTCAAACCATGCACTGATATCACGTCCATGCTTCATATTGTACATCAACAAAAACCCATACGCCGCCCCACCTAAATGTCCGATATGACCG
>JANRAA010000202.1 GCA_030728235.1 Flavobacteriales bacterium | reverse complement strand
CCAATTTCGTGCCTGTTATCATTAGCGCGATTGTTGTTCTTCTCGTTGGGTGGATCATCTCCAAGATCATTTTCAAATTTGTACACCGCGCATTGTTAGGCATGAAGTTCGATCAGATGACCGAGAAGATTCAACTCGATAAGCTGTTGAACAAGATAAAGCCTGAATTGAGCGCATCGCTTATTCTAGCCAAGGTTTTTTATTGGCTCTTGATGTTGCTTTTCATCACGAGTGCTGCGAATGTTTTGGGATGGGAAATGCTAACCGATGGCATCAGTGCCTTCATGGCGTACTTGCCTACTTTGGGGATTTCGCTTATCATATTCATCATAGGAGTTTACATCGCCGACCTTGTAAAGAACATGGTGTATACAGCGGCTGACTCTATTGGTGTTTCTGGAGCCAAAGCGATTGCGAACATTGTTTATTACCTGCTCTTCATCTTCATTGCGATTACTGCACTTAACCAAGCGGGAATCAATACTGAGATCATCACTTCTAATTTGACCATCATACTTGCAAGTATTTTACTCGCTTTTGCGTTGTCGTATGGCATTGCATCGCGCCATTTGGTCACCAATATGCTCAGTTCTTTCTACAGCAAAGGCAAGTTTAAAGAAGGTCAGCTCATTCGGGTAGGTGACGTAGAAGGAATTATTGAGTCTATAGATAGCATTTCGGTTACGATTGCCACAAAGGGTGGAAAGGTCGTGATGCCGAGTAAAATACTCATCGAAGAATCTGTAACTATTCTTGCTGAGCCTGAGCGTTCAGAAGACTAAATCTTATATCTCAAATGGATCAGTTTGACTTTAAAGAATATTATGACGACATCGTAGCGATGGCTATTTCGTATGCGCCGAAATTGATTTTGGCTTTGATTGTCCTTTTTATCGGTTATCGTGTCATCAAGATGTTAGAAAGATTGCTCAAGAGTTGGGCATTGAAAACCAAGATGGATCCTGCTCTGCAGTTGTTCTCGGTAAATCTACTTCGTTGGACGTTGAAAGTTCTCCTTTTCATTGCTGTGGCAGATATGATAGGCGTAAAAACGACATCGTTTGTTGCCATTGTTGGGGCTGCAGGTTTGGCCGTTGGTTTGGCTTTGCAAGGAACCCTAGCCAACTTTGCGGGAGGAGTGTTGCTTATGGTTTTTAAGCCTTATAAAGTTGGCGATTTGATTGAGTCTCAAGGTGTGCTCGGAAACGTTAAGGAGATTCAAATCTTTAACACCATCCTCACAACTCCAGAAAATAAAACCGCTGTGATGCCAAACGGGGCTATCATGAACAATCACATGATCAACTTCACAACAGAAGGTAAAATCCGTGTGGATTTAAAAATAGGGGTGAGCTATAAAGCCGATATCTCGCAAGCGCGGAAGGCGATATTGGCAGTAATGGAAGCCGACTCTCGCGTATTGACATCACCTGCGCCGCTTGTTGCTGTTGCCGAATTGGGCGATAGCTCTATTGTTCTGGCTGTTCGTCCATGGTGCGACCCCGCTGTTTATTGGGATGTATATTTCGAAACCCTAGAAAATAGTAAACTTGCACTCGATGCAGCCGGTGTTTCGATTCCGTTCCCTCAGTTGGATGTTCACATGATTCAAAAATGAACCAATTAACCTCAAAGAATGAATACAACTTTTAAAATGATGTGCGCCGTTGCTATGATGGTGTCGTCAACCATGTCTTTCGCGCAAGGTGAAATGACTATTTCAGACAACCCTCAAGCACTTATGGTGCCTCCTGCAGATGAAGCTTTAGCTGATAGCAGCTGGAAAACTGGTGGAACTGTAGGTTTGAATCTCAGCCAAGTGCACTTAGAAAACTGGGCATCAGGAGGTCAGAGTTCAGTGTCGGCAAGCGGTCTTGTGAATTTATTTGCGAATTACACAAAGGGCAAAGGCACTTGGGACAATACGTTGGATTTCGCATACGGTTTGCTTCGTCAAGGGCAAAACGGAGTTGTTTTGAAGACAGACGATAGAATTGACCTTGCATCAAAGTACGGACACAAAGCTGCCGAGCATTGGTACTACAGTGCTTTGTTGAATTTCCGTTCTCAATTTGCGCCAGGTTACAACCTTGTAGACGGAGTGCCTGATAAAACAAATCTGATTTCAGACTTCCTTTCACCAGCCTACATGCTCGCTTCTTTGGGTATGGATTACAAGCCAAATGATAAATTCACGGCTTTCCTTTCTCCGACAACGTACAAAATGACTGTTGTAATGGATTCAAGTTTGTCGGCAGCAGGCGCTTTCGGTGTTGATCCAGGCACAAATGTCCGCTCTGAAATTGGAGGATATGTCCGCATGGCCTACAACACAAACTTGGTAGAAAACGTTGGCTTAACAACTCGTATCGATTTGTTCTCGAACTATCTAAACAACCCAGAAAACATCGATATCAACTGGGAAGTTTTAATCTCAATGAAGGTGAACAAGTTCATGTCGGCTACGATCAGTACCCAATTGTTGTACGATGACGATGTAACTCTTCAGAAGAAAGATCCAATTGTAGAAGATGATGTTGTGATTGATTCAGGACGTGGACCAGGTGTTCAGTTCAAAGAAGTGCTCGCAATCGGGTTCTCTTACAAGTTCTAAGAAAAGAAATAGTTTGCTCAGAAAGCCCCGTATTTTCGGGGCTTTTTTGTTTATTATTTTGTCATCTTCGACGAATAGTTTTAAGTTTCCTCCCTTCGCAGTAAGTTTGCTGCTCATTTATCAAAGTATGAAAAAAGCATATGTATTCCCCGGTCAAGGTGCCCAATTCCCTGGCATGGCCAAAGACCTTTACGATAGTTCAGATATGGCAAAGCAGATGTTGGAGTCGGCGAACGATATACTCGGTTTCCGTATTACCGACATCATGTTCAATGGAACAGAGGAAGAGCTGCGTCAGACACGTGTTACCCAACCCGCTATATTTCTTCATTCGGTGGTGTTGGCTGCTACTTTGGGAGATGATTTCAAGCCCGACATGGTGGCAGGACATTCACTCGGGGAGTTTTCGGCATTGGTTTCGGCAGGAGCAATGCGTTTTGAAGACGGCCTGCGTTTGGTTGCTTCCCGCGCTGAGGCGATGCAACGCGCTTGCGAAGCAAACCCATCAACCATGGCCGCTATTTTGGGTTTAGAAGATGAGGTGGTTGAACAAGTGTGCAGCACCATTGATGGTGTTGTGGTTGCGGCCAACTATAACTGCCCAGGACAATTGGTTATTTCAGGTGCCAATGAGGCTGTGGCTGCTGCTTGTGAGGCTTTAACGGCAGCGGGTGCCAAAAGAGCACTGATGCTTCAAGTTGGGGGTGCGTTTCACTCTCCGCTTATGGAGCCTGCGCGCGAGGAACTCGAAGGTGCTATAGCCAATACAACGTTTATGACCCCTTCGTGCATGGTGTACCAAAACGTGGATGCCCTGCCAACCAATGATCCTGAAACGATACGGAAAAATCTCGTCTTGCAGTTGACTGCTCCAGTAAAATGGACTCAGATTATGCAGCAAATGATTGCCGATGGGTTGACCGAAGTGGTTGAGGTAGGGCCAGGTAAAGTGTTGCAAGGACTTTTCAAGAAAGTCGACCGACAGTTGCCTGTTTCAAGTGCTGAAATACAGATGATATAAATAGAAAAGCCCTCCATTTGGAGGGCTTTTCAATTAACTATATAGAATAGAATTTTTCCGCATTCATTCTCTTCATTCGTTTTCTCGCGGTTAGTTCTTTCGAGCAGTCTTACGCGAAGTTCAGAACAAAGTTTCAGCGTATTAATTTAAAAGACCTTGATCTCCAAGGTAAGAAAACAAGTTTTGCAATTCCGTTTCACGGATGGCAAGATTTTCCGATAGCTCGGAATTTTCTTTCTTCAATGCATCGTTCTCCTCTTTCATGGCAGCCAATTCAGCTTTCACTTTGAGGAATACCTGCATTAAACGCTGTCTTTCTTGGTTGAGTTGTGTGATGTCTGTCATATCAAAAAATTGAATAGTCTAAAGGTCGGGTTCAAAACAAGGTTTTTCAATCTGTCTGATTTCAATTGTCAACGTTGCAGTGTTTATTCAGTGATCTCAACACCAGAGTTGCCGGTTCGGTACTTGGCTGAAATCTCACCTCCAGCATTTGTTGCTTCTTGAATTGATGATCTTTTCGTACGCTCTAAAAAAGCCGATGTGGTGCCTAAACCCAAGCCGGAAATCTGTTCTGTTGAAAGCAGAATGCTAACTGCTGAATTGGCATCTTCAAAGAAGGCGTTGCTCGCTCCCCCAGCAGCACTGCTGATGGTAACACTCATCGTTTCATTGCTCGAAAGTGCTGGACCACTCCAAAATAGTTCGTAAGGACTGCTGTGAGAAAGGGGACCCCAAGTGTTTGGAAATGAAACACTCGTGAGTGAAACGTCATTCACATATACATTTCCATTCAAATCTTTAAACTCAAAAGTGCCTGAGTTAACCAAACCAGCGTAATCTTCTTCATAATAGGCCTGTCCCGATTTAAATGACAGAGGTGTGCCGTTAAAAAGAACTTCTGATGGCTCAGTAAGTTGAAGTTTGGTCCCCGTTAATAACCCAAAGCGAAAGGTCGCTCGTGCATAGGTTACGTCCTCTTCACCATTGTAATACAATTCGTATGAAGTGTGAATACGGTCTTGGTTTACATTTTCTGAGTCTTCGCGCAGACAACCCGTAAGCGATGTCAGGAATGTTATTGCGATAATTAGGAATGCAGCTATTCTCATAAATCTTTTTCGCAGCTCTTTCAAGGTTTATGCCACAACAAATATCATGATTTCATGACGTAATAATTATTCGAACACAGAATAGTAATTCACATTATGAAATCCATGTGATTATAGAATAACCGAAACACTTGAACTAATCAGTCTGAACAGGAGCAGGTGTATTCATTTAATTGTTGAAAAAAAGTATGGTTGTCAATATGTTGAACCTGTTCTTGAAGTAGTTTGCGAGTTCAAAGATTTGAATACAACTACTAATCATGAGACTATTCCTAAGTGCAGCTCTTTTGACGGCAAGCATTGTTGTAAGCGGTCAGTGCGAATGTCCGTTTGAAAAATTCCACGGAGATACCCAACGTTTGTCTTATCTATGCGACAACACAGGTGCTGTATTTTATCACCGGGCATGGGATTTTAACGGGGTTATGATTTTCGAGCAAGAAGACTCCATTGGCGTATTCTCTTCGGCAACGTTGGTGACGTTTTATGAGAACGGACAGTTGAAGGAGGCGAAAACCAGCATTCAATCGGAAACAGCTAAAGACGGTTATGTGTCTCAAAAAGTGTGGAGTCAAGAAGGTAAGTTGATACGTAGTGAAATCATCAAAGGTGGTGTTCCCGACACGGTGATTGAAGTGAAGTACAATGAGAAAGGTCAGAAAGAAGAAGTCATTCAATGCCAACCTGTGCCTGAAGAGTATCAAACCAAACCTGTTACGGTGAAGAAACCTACTGATGCGGAAACTCAAAAACCAACGGAAGATTCGCTTCCGAAACTTCTTGTTTTTTCGAAAGAGGAGCTAAAGGTGCAGGCCAAACTGCTAAAGATCTACCTCAAGCAACAAAAGGAGTTGGAGAAGAATCAAAAGTAAATGCGGTTGAAGCTGCCGCGGTCTTTGTATTTAAACAGAAATCCAAGCAATACTTCATGTGTGCCTCCAGTGTATGTTTGGATGTTTGTGTGTGAGCGTTCGTAAGCGTATCCGAGTTTAAATTTCTCGTTTATCATAAGCATCAAATTGGTGCCCCATGCTTGTTTGTATCTGTAGCCCGCACCAACCCATAGGCGCTGGTTGATCAGCAAACTGGTATTCATGTCGATGGCAATTGGCGCTCCTTGGGTATGTCTGATCAGGGCTGTGGGTTTCAATTTGAGCTTTTCATTGAGGTCGATAACAACGCCGCCATATGCATACATGTGCTGTTGAGATGTGCCAAACCCAATGTTATTAATGTCTTCGGTTTTTTGCTTTAAAAGGTGTGGTGACGATAGTCCGACGAAGTACTTTTCATTCCATAAATAAGCTCCAAACCCAATGTTGGGCTGCACTTTGAATTGTATGTCTTGACTGAAATTGAAGTCGGTTTGATCGATGTTCTGAAGTTCACTAAACCGCAATGTTTGCGAGGTGAGGCTTCCTTTGATTCCGAAAGCAAGGCGTGTTTTGTTCGTTAAGTAAAGTCGGTAAGCAAAATCTGCTGAAAACGATGTGCTGCGCGCTGGGCCAATTTGATCGGTCGTAAAGGTGACGCCGGCGGCGAGGTTGTAACCGCGAAGCGGACTATCTACAGTTACAGCGCTTGATCGCGGATGTCCAGGCACGCTTATCCATTGAGCGCGCTCAATCATCATGCAGTTCAATCCTTCGTTCACACCCGCGTATCCGCTGTTGATGCTCAGGGGGTTGAATGATTGAAACGAGAAGTTTGCCTCTTGTTGTGCGTTTGAATTGAACGCAAGCAACAAGGCTAGAGACATTAAAATGTGTTGATACTTCATTTTATTTGCGGCTGATGTACACATATCCTTGTGCTGGATTTTTGCGTGTATCGTTGAAGTTGATGTTGTAATAGTATGTGCCACTTGGTAGTTCGCCTTGCGATGCTTGATTCGATGTACCTGTCCAGTTGTTCGCGTAAGCATGAGCAACAAATACGCGATTGCCCCAGCGATTGTAAATTTCCACACTTGCGCGAGGGTACAAATTGGTGAGGTTTTTTATCACCCAAGCGTCAGCAATCCCATCGCCGTCGGGTGAAAAGCCTTCTGGTATGAGAATTTCGTAATCGCAAACGTCGCTATCTAAATAATCGGCTATCCCGTCGTTGTCGCAATCGTCGTGCGATTCGTCTTGATCTGCAATGCCGTCGTTGTCTGAATCTGCGTCTTTGTAGTCTGGCGTGCCATCACCATCGCTGTCGACCGGGGAGTCGAAATCCCCAGCTTCTGCTTGATCTTCCATTCCGTCGTTGTCTGAGTCGAGGTCGAGATAATCAGGAATGCCATCGTTGTCGGTATCTACAAGCGTGAACGAGTCTTCGTTTTCAATGCTATCGCTTATTCCGTCGTTGTCTGAATCGAGGTCGAGATAATTCGGAATGCCATCGCCATCGGTGTCGGTGTTTTCTTCTAAGTAATCTGAAATTCCGTCGTTGTCGCTGTCGTAATCTTTGTAGTCAGGTGTGCCGTCTTGGTCGCTATCAACAGGTGTCGATGGGTTTTCTCCGCCTTCAATGTTGTCGGTAATTCCGTCGTTGTCTGAATCGGTATCCAAATAGTCGTCAATGCCATCGCTATCGGTGTCGACAACTTGAACGCTGCACAAATCCATGGAAAGAAACCCTGCTTCCACGTTGTCTGAAATGCCATCTCCGTCTGAGTCGGGATCTTCATAATTCCGCAAACCGTCACCATCTGTATCTTCCCACAATCCTTCGAACGCATCTGGTAATTGATCGTTGTCGGCATCAGCAGGAGACACTGTAATGTAAATCACCGCTTGATCGTAGGCATTGTTGGCGCCCGAGTCGGCAATGGTGTATGTCACGACATCGATTCCGCAGAATCCCAATTCAGGAATGTAGGTGAGTGAGCCGTCGGTGTTTATTATGATTTCTCCCTGACCTTCGTCTAACACACCGCTTATTAGCACCTGCGCACCGTCGATATCATAGTCGTTATCGAGAACATGCAGCACAACCGGCGTTTGGTCATCGGTTACAGCCGCATCGTTCAAGGCCGTTGGCAAGTCGTTAACAGGCAGCACGTGTACAACTACTATTGCAGTGTCGCAAAGATTGGCGTCATCGCAGAAAATCACTTGCAGCACATCGAAGCCATTGAAGTTTGGGTTCGGTTGGTATTGAAAGCAGTAGTTCGACAGTTCAATTATTTCGCCTTGCTCGGCGGATGACGAATTGTTGAGCGAGTAGACATCAACGTTGGATGCAAATCCGGCACAAAAATCCAGAAAAGTATCTTCCAGAATGGTGAAGCTGTTGTTTTCGAAAACGCCATCATTGGCAGCAAATCCATTGATGGTGAGAATGGAGATGGAGTCATTTTCGAAGACGATTTCACCGCATGTTGATGCTTCAAATTCGGCGTCATCCGCCCCGTGCGGGCGAAGAGCGAAAGCAGAGTGATTTGCCAACAAGCAGCTGATGAGAGTCAGTTGGGTGAAGAACCGGGTCATCGATTTCAATTTTTGCTGATGAGCAAGTAGCGTTCGTATAGGTCGCGTGTTTTCTTTTTGCTGAAGAAAATGATCACATTACCGCTGTTTCCCAGTCGGAAGTGCTTGTGTGTTTCGCCCGGCAGAATGCCTAGAGCTATGGGGTCGATGTTTGTAATGTCGATGTTCGGATACATCTCAAAGATATCAGGCAATGCTTCGCCGTTCTGAGTGATGGTACCAATTGTAAACCCGTGTTCTTGGTAGAATGCCATGAATTTGTCGGCGGGTATTTCGGGGCAGGTGTTTGCCTTTTGCAAGTCAGTTTGAGCGTGACCGGAAATGGCCCAAAAGAGCATTCCTGAGAGAATTAAGAATCGCATGTGTTTTCAATTTACACCGCCGTTTACGTTCAAAGGGCAGGGCATGCGTGTCGGCGTCGCCGCGAAAACGCTGTCAGACATTTCTGAGAACTCAGCATTATAAACCACACTGCGGCACATTTAAATAGGTTTTTATTTAGTTCTGGGTGTGTGATATAGGGGGTGGTGTGGTGTAAAAATGTGTAATTCCATGACGGGGGTATAAAAAAATAGGGGGTAGGTTGAAAAATTTATATAAAATTGTTTCTAGTGCCCCGGATTCGAATTATCTTTGCATCCTAAAATCTCACTTATGCCAACAACACGCAGCAAAGCAATGCAGGATGTGCTTCATCGCAAGCCGATGCCACAAACACCTCCGTCAGCACGTATTTCGGATTATTATGGTATCAATGTATTTAGTCAGCACGTTATGCGTGAGTACCTCACAGATGAGGCTTACGAATTGGTGATGGCGGCCATTGATCACGGTACACGCATCGATCGTCGCGTTGCCGATCAGATTGCTTCGGCTATGAAAGACTGGTCTATTTCTCGCGGTGCGACGCACTACACGCACTGGTTTCAGCCATTGACGGGTGCAACAGCCGAGAAGCACGATTCATTTATCCAGCCAACTGGAGACGGACGAGCGATTGAGAAATTTGATGGTTCGTTGTTGGTGCAGCAAGAGCCAGATGCGTCGTCGTTTCCAAACGGTGGTATTCGCAACACCTTTGAAGCGCGTGGTTACACGTTGTGGGATCCAGGTTCTCCAGCATTTATTATTGGTAACACGCTTTGTATTCCGACAATTTTTATTGCATATACAGGGCACGCACTTGACTACAAGATGCCGTTGTTGAAGGCGCTAAGCGTTGTCGACAAAGCGGCAACTGATGTGTGTCAATATTTTGATAAAGACGTAACCAAGGTCAACACAACGTTGGGTTGGGAACAAGAATATTTTTTGATCGACAAAGCCTTGTTCAATGCTCGTCCGGATATCGCGATGACAGGCCGAGCTTTGTTTGGTCACAATCCGGCCAAAGGGCAGCAGTTGGATGACCACTATTTTGGTTCTATTCCAGAGCGCGCTATGGCGTTTATGAAAGATTTCGAACAAGAGTGTCATAAAATTGGTATTCCGGTTACCACACGTCACAACGAAGTAGCGCCGAACCAGTTTGAGGTAGCGCCAATTTTCGAAGAGGCGAACTTGGCGAACGACCACAACCAATTGTTGATGGACATCCTTGATCGCGCTGCGAAGAAGCACGAGTTCCGTGTTTTGTTGCACGAAAAGCCTTTTGCTGGGGTAAACGGGTCTGGAAAACACAACAACTGGTCGCTAAGCACCAATACAGGTGTGAACTTGTTGAAGCCAGGTAAAAACCCAAAGAGCAACCTGCGCTTTTTGACCTTCTTTGTGAACACCATCATGGCGATTCGCAAGAATGCTGATATCCTCCGTGCAAGCATTGCTGGAGCTGGTAACGATCACCGTTTGGGAGCGAACGAAGCACCACCGGCAATCATCTCTGTATTCATCGGATCACAACTTTCGAAGTTGCTCGATGATTTGGAGAAAAACATCAAAGCAGGTAAACTAACGCCAGCCGATAAAACAGCTTTGAAACTGGAGATTGGCCGCATTCCTGAAGTGTTGTTTGATAACACAGACCGCAACCGTACCTCACCGTTTGCCTTTACAGGTAACAAGTTCGAGTTTAGGGCTGTTGGGTCATCGGCAAACTGCGCCAATGCAATGATTGCTTTGAACACCATTATGGCTGATCAGTTGATAGACTTCAAGAAGAAGATCGACGCGCGTTTGGCAAAAGGTCAGAAGAAAGACGACGCTATCTTGAGCGAATTACAAGTGATGATTAAAGATTCGAAGTCGGTTCGTTTTGAAGGCAATGGATACTCAGATGAGTGGGTTGTAGAAGCAAAAAAACGCGGACTTTCGAATTTGATGGATACACCATCGGCGTTGAAAGTTTGGAAAGAAAAGAAAGTGCAGCAGTTGTTCAAAGACATGAATGTTTTGGATCCTGAGGAGTTGCACGCTCGTTTGGAAGTTGAATTGGAGAACTACATTCTTCGTCGTCAGATCGAAGCAAGAGTATGCGCTGATTTGGCTCAAAACCACATCATTCCAACAGCAATCAACTACCAGACACGTTTGATCGAGAACGTCCGCGGATTGAAAGATTTGATGTCGGCTGCTGAATTTAAAACAGCATCGTCAACGCAAATGAAGTTGATAAAGGAGATTTCAGAGCATTTGACGGGAATGAAATCAAAGATTGATGAATTGCTTGAGAAACGTCGTAAAGTAGACGCCTTTGAAAGTGCAGAAAAGAAGGCTGAGCAATACGCTTCAATCGTTCTTCCGCTTATGAACGATGTCCGCGAGCACGTTGACCGCCTTGAAATGCTTGTTGATGATGAACTTTGGCCGATGCCGAAATTGCGAGAGATTCTTTTCGCTCGATAAGCAGTTTTAAAGAAAATAGAAACCTGGAAAGGCCGTTTCACTTTTGTGGGGCGGCTTTTTTGTTTGATAAGAAAACAAGAAAACTTGGCGTTTGAGTTAAATAAGAAGTCCTTATGACTTGTCGGTCTCGCCTGACTTGTTACCTTTAACGCTTAAATTGACCAACTCCACAATAAACATGTAGAATTGCCAATTTGTTAATCTGTGGAATATTTACTTATTTTCGCTTCCTGTAATCGGAAAATGATGCAAAAGACCAACCTTAAAAGATCAGTTTTACACTTTACTGCTGCTGCAGCCTTGCTTTTTGTTGCCTCTTTAGGTAACGCGCAATCGAAGTACACAGAAAGTGCAGATAGAGAATTCGAACGCGGAGGATACTCAGAAGCGTCGAAAGAATATTTAATCGCCTACAACAAATTGAAGGGCATTGAAGAGAAAGGACGAGTTTCTTTCCAGATAGCAGAATGTCACCGACTGATGCTCGACCTTCAAGGTGCTGCCGATTACTACAACAAGGCGATAGGATTCAAATACTTCAAAGAAAACCCTGAGGTATTCTTCAACTACGCTGAAACACTTCGTGAGCAAAACAAGTTCGACGAGGCAGTGAAGCAATACAATGAATACAAAGAGAAGGGTGGCGACAAGTCGAAAGCCAACACACGCATTAAAGAGTGTGAAGAAGCAGCTCTTGCTCTAGATCAACCACCAACGCGTTACGTTGTTGAACAAGTTCCTGTTTTGAACACAGAACAGTTTGACTATGCGCCAGCTTGGGCTAGCAAAAAAGGAGATGAGTTGATTCTTTCTTCTTCTCGTTCAGCAACAACTTGAACAGCTGAAGATCCGATTACCGGAGAGAGCTTCATGGACTTGTTTATTTCTGAGCGCGATAAGAAAGGAAAATGGTCGACACCAATCCTCTTGAACAACACTGTAAACACTACATCTAGTGAAGGTGTTGTTGCGTTCGATAAGAAATTCCAAACCATGTACTTCACGCGTTGTGTGTACGAAGGGAAATCAAACTTTGCATGTGATATCTTCATGGCGAAGCGTCAAGGTAAAAACTTTGGTCCTGCTGAGCCTTTGAACATCATCAACCGCGATGAAAATGACTCATCATTGGTAGGTCACCCTTGCATAACACCAGACGATAAATACATGATCTTCTCGTCTGATATGCCAGGTGGATTTGGTGGTAAAGATCTGTGGTACATGGAATACGACTCTAAAGCAGACAAATGGTCGAAGCCTAAGAACCTAGGAAACACTGTGAATACAAAAGGTGACGAAGGTTGGCCTTATGTGAAAGCAGACGGTACGTTGTACTTCAGCTCAACTGGGCACCCTGGTTTGGGTGGGTACGATATGTTTTCAGCCACTCCAAATGGAGATATGAACTTCGGCAATGTACAGAACCTGAAATACCCTTTGAACTCTGCATCTGACGATTTGGGAATCATCTTCGAAGAAAATGCAGATCAAGGTTTCTTCTCATCTAACCGCCCAGGTGGAAAAGGAAAAGATGATATCTACTCGTTCAAAATGCCTCCTTTGGAGTTCTGCTACCGTGCGACAGTGTATGACGACAAAACCGGAACGCCTTTGGCAAACTCAAACATTGTAATCGCTGGTACTGACGGTTCAAGCTTCGCGCTTAAAACCGATGGTAATGGTGGTGTTAGTCTTTGCGAAGGTGAAGTGTTGAAAGATGTGTCTTACAACGTAGACGTTACTCTTGATGGATACATCGGAACAGGCGATAAATACTCAACGCTTGGTCTTACGGAGTCTACAACTTTTGCTCGTGAGTATTTCCTTAAGCCGGTTATCATTGGAGAGAAATACGATATGCCACTTGTACTTTATCCATTCAACCAAGCTACATTGTTGATCAATGAAGAGGTAAACTCTGCTGACTCGTTGAACTATTTGTACGATTTGATGGTGAAGAACCCAACGTTTGTAATTCAACTAGAATCGCATACAGATACACGTGGTTCAGTAACAGATAACCAAAAATTGAGTCAGCGTCGTGCGCAGACTTGTGTTGACTACTTGGTAGGTCGCGGAATTGATACTGCTCGTTTGGTAGCGTCAGGAAAAGGTGAGAGTGAGCCATTGATCTCGGATCAAAAGATCAATGCAATGGCTACTGAAGAAGAGAAAGAGATTGCTCACCAGAAGAACAGAAGAACGGTATTTACCATTCTACGTTACGACTACGTGCCTAAACAATAGGTAGCTTACAGAATTTGCAATAACTTGCGGGGCGATTGAGAGATCGCCCCTTTTTTTTATGAACGATTCACGCTACAACCAACGCGGGGTGTCTGCATCGAAGGAAGATGTACACGCTGCTATTCAGTCCATCGACAAGGGACTTTTTCCGAAAGCCTTCTGTAAAATTGTGCCCGACCTGCTATCAGGCAGTGAAGACCATTGCCTTGTGATGCATGCCGATGGCGCGGGTACGAAGTCGTCGTTGGCATACATGTACTGGAAAGAAACAGGAGACATCTCCGTGTGGAAAGGTATCGCTCAAGATGCCCTCATCATGAATATCGACGACCTGCTGTGTGTAGGGGCCGTAGAGAATATCTTGGTGTCGTCAACCATTGGTAGAAACAAGAACCTTATTCCTGGTGAAGTCATAAAAGCCATCATTGAAGGAACCGAAGAACTGATGGCTGAACTTCGTGCTTTGGGCCTTGGCGTTCATGGCACAGGTGGAGAAACAGCAGACGTAGGCGACTTGGTGCGCACCATCATCGTAGATTCTACTGTTGTTTGTCGCATGAAGCGAACAGAAGTCGTTGACAACGCCAACATTCAAGCGGGCGATGTGATTGTGGGGTTGTCTTCTTACGGCCAATCGACGTACGAAAAAGAATACAACGGCGGTATGGGCAGCAACGGGTTGACATCTGCTCGTCACGACGTTTTCAATAAAGCATTGGCAGCGAAGTATCCTGAAAGTTTCGACGCAGCAGTGCCATCTGAGTTGGTTTACAGTGGAAATCACAACTTGACAGATGCAGTAGAAGGTTCGCCTATTGACGCAGGAAAATTGGTGCTTTCACCAACAAGAACATACGCTCCCATCATCCGCCACGTGTTGGCGAATTTTAGAGAAGATATACATGGGATGGTGCATTGCTCGGGCGGAGCCCAAACCAAAGTGCTGCACTTTGTAGATGATTTGCACATCATTAAAGACAACCTTTTTGATTGTCCACCCCTGTTTCGCATGATCCAAGAATCGTCGAAAACCCCGTGGGAAGAGATGTACAAAGTGTTCAATATGGGACATCGGATGGAGATCTATTGCAAGCCAGCCGCAGCACAAGCCATCATTGAAGCATCTAAATCATTCAATGTAGATGCCCAAATTGTTGGTCGATGTGAGTCGGCATCAGGCAAAAAGTTAACCATCACCTCAGAGTTTGGTGAGTTCAACTACACCCACGCATAAGCTATGAGACATTGGATGGATAAGTTGGTGGCGATTGAAGATCGTTACCGAGAAGTGAATCAACTCATTGTTGACCCCGGTGTAATTTCTGATAGCAAGCGCTACGCAGGATTGATGCGCGAGTACAAAGAGCTCGGCGCGCTGGTGAAGCTAATTGTGGAGTTCAAGACCTTGCTACAGAACCACACCTCTACCAAAGAGCTGTTGGCTGTAGAAACCGATCCGGAGATGAAAGAGATGGCCAAGGAAGAACTGGAAGCCATTGAAGCACGCCGTGAGACGTTGGAAGAAGAGCTCAAAATGGCACTCATTCCGAAAGACCCTGAAGACGCCAAAGATTGTGTCGTAGAATTGCGCGCAGGAACTGGTGGCGATGAAGCCAGCATTTTTGTTGGAGACCTTTTTCGCATGTATTCAAAATACATCGAGACCAAAGGCTGGACCATGGAGATCGCCAACGTTAGTGAAGGCACTGCAGGTGGTTTCAAAGAAGTTATCTTCACCGTTTCTGGCGACAATATTTACGGCACAATGAAATACGAAAGTGGTGTCCACCGTGTACAGCGTGTGCCGGCAACCGAGTCACAAGGCCGCATACATACCAGTGCAGCAACTGTTGCAGTAATGCCAGAGGCCGATGAGGTAGACGTTGTATTGAACCTTGTTGATGTCAAGAAAGACACCTACCGCGCCAGTGGAGCAGGAGGGCAGCACGTAAACAAAACCGAGTCGGCCGTGCGACTCACGCACATGCCAACAGGAGTGGTTGTTGAGTGCCAAGACGGACGATCGCAGCACCAGAACTACGAGAAAGCACTTATGGTTTTGCGTTCTCGTTTGTACGAAGCCGAGCTGGCTAAGAAACAGCAAGAGCGGGCTGCTGAGCGCAAGAGTTTGGTGAGCACCGGAGACCGGTCAGCGAAGATTCGAACCTACAACTACCCGCAAGGAAGGGTTACTGACCATAGAATTAACCTCACACTGTATAATTTGCAGGCCATCATCGACGGTGATATACAAGAAATTATTGATGCGTTGAAGATGACCGAGAATGCAGAGAAACTAAAGGCCGGACAATCATGACACGTTTAGAACTGGTACAAGAGATAAAGCGCAAACAGTCTTTTTTATGCGTTGGATTGGATACCGATTTGGAGAAGATTCCGGGTTTTTTGCGTGGACAAGAAGATGCTTTGTTGGCTTTCAATGAAGCGATTATTGAAGCTACAGCTCCATATGCTGTTGCGTACAAACCGAATTTGGCCTTTTATGAACGTTATGGTTCAGCGGGGTGGGACATCCTCAAAGAAACCATTTCGAAGATCCCGAAGAATTGTTTTGTAATTGCAGATGCCAAGCGCGGCGACATTGGGAATACGGCCAGCTATTATGCTGAAGCTATTTTCAATGATCTAGGTGCTGATGCCATAACCGTGGCGCCTTACATGGGTGAAGATTCGATTAAGCCGTTTTTAGGGCATCCGGATAAGTGGGCCATCGTATTGGCATTGACATCAAATCCGGGCGCCAATGATTTTCAATACCTCGGTAATCCACCTCTCTATCAGCGCGTGGTTGAGAAATGCGTTGAGTGGGGAAGTCCGGATGAGTTGATGTTTGTTACCGGCGCTACTCGCGGAGCCGACCTAGCGCACATTCGTGCCTTAGCGCCTGAGCACTTTTTCCTCGTACCTGGCGTAGGAGCCCAAGGAGGTGATATGGATGCAGTATGCAAAGCGGCATTAAACAAAGAGGCTGGCTTACTCGTCAACTCCTCACGCGGAATAATCTATGCTTCTAAAGAAGAAGATTTCGCGTCAGCAGCAGCACAAGCAGCCAGCCAATTGGTAGACGAGATGAAAGTGTATCTGAGCGACTTATAGTTCGATCTCAGCGTAAGCACGAACATCTGTAATCACCTGTAAAACGAAATGCACAGGTGTTTCTGTCACCATACCGTTTACGGCAATTTTGATTTTCTTGTCTGACTTCAAAGCAGCAGCAATCGCTTCTTTTGAAGCATCGTCAACAGTGATGAAGCGGTGAGCTTGTTCAAGGTTCAGAACCACAAGGCTATCTTCAGCGATGTCGAAGTTAAAGATGTTCGAATCATCATTAGCGTTCACTTTAATTGACCCTGAAACTTTGCTTCCTTGGTCGCCGCCGTATTCCCATACTTTGTATTGGATCTCGCGGAATTCCATGCGTGTGATTTTGTCTTGAATCTCTGAGATATCCACATTGCTCAATACATCGATCAATTCCTCTTGAGAGAAAGTTGCTTCGGTAGCACCGGCTGGAATATCAACAGTGAAGTTGTGAATGTACTGGGCGTTGAAGCCTTTTTCAGTAGTTTCATTGCAAGAAGTCAAGAAGACAACCAATGCAATTGGGAGTAGCAAGTAGTATTTCATGGCTAGTTATTTGCATCCACAAAACAGAAGTGGACATCCGCAAAGTTACGAAAAATCCTTCAGATTTTGTTCGCAACTTCCGCTTATGAACGAAGACTACCTGCAATATATCTGGCGATTTCAACGCTTTCAGAACCTTGATTTGCGCCTCACATCTGGACGGAATTTGGTTGTAATGTTTCAAGGACATTGGAATAAACAAAGTGGACCCGATTTTTTGGAGTCGCGCATGCGCATAGATAAAGAGGTATGGATTGGGAGCACGGAGATTCATGTTAAGTCGAGTGATTGGCGACGGCACGGACATGCGCAAGACCCAGCATATTTCAACGTAGTGCTGCACGTGGTTTATGAAGATGATGAGCCATTGGTGAATCACGCCGGCCAGCAAGTGCCCACTTTGGAGCTCAAGAACTTGATTGATCCAGAGCACCTGAATGAGTACCATAAGTTTGTTGGCACAGTGGGACAACTGCCTTGTGCTGCGCGGTTGTCTGAAGTTCCCGATATATCACGACAAGCCTGGTTGCACCGCATGGCCGTTGAACGCTTAGAAGACCGATATGCCAAATGTATGTCGCTCTTAAACGAACACCAGTTCGATTGGAATGCCGTGTGGTGGCTTATGCTGTGCAGATCTGTTGGTTTTGGAATCAACCAAGAAGCCTTTGAAGTTGTTGCCAGGAGCATTGATTGGAAGTGGATGGACAGGTGGCGGCATCAACCCGTGCGCATGGAGGCGCTGTTGGCTGGACAGTCGGGATGGTTCAATTTAGAAGATCCTGGTTTTCCGCAAGAAGTGAAACAAGAATATTTGCACCTCGTCAAGCTGCTGAAGGTGAAACCACTGATGGAGGCGCTTTGGCAAAGGGGGCGAATGAAACCAGCAAATCGTCCTGTCGTGCGCATGGGACAATTGATTGCGATCGTTTCAGGTGGGTGGCTGAACTGGAATAAGTTGCTAGAGATTGAAGATTTGGCGACACTAAGAAAAGCATGGAAAGCAACTGTTGCTGCCAAGCTGTTTTCTGATGGTAAAGGCAGAACCATCGTTGTTGGGTCAAAAGCCTTGGATTTGATTTTTACCAATGCATTGATACCATTGATGTTTACATACGGTCAATATTCAAATCGTGCAGATTTAACAGATCGTGCCATTGCATGGATGGAGAGCATAGCGCCAGAAGACAATCATATAACCAGATTGTGGTCGGCAAATGGTTGGAAAGGAGAGAATGTGCTTGAAACGCAAGGACAACTTCACTTGCATCGTAGCTACTGCTGCCAGAAAAAATGCTTATCTTGCCTCATTGGAATCAATCTCTTAAAAGACAAAGCGTAATGATACAGCGAATTCTCGATTACTTTGAGCGACAGGCCTTCGGCGTATGTTCTTGGTGGGGAAGTAAACTGGGGATAGCAGCCTCCAAGGTTCGTTTATCGTTCATTTACCTTTCATTCCTTACCCTCGGATCGCCGATCATCATCTACCTAGTCATGGTTTTTGTCCTTGAGAATAAAGCCTATTTCAAACTCAACGGCAAGCGGAAAACAATTTGGGATTTGTAAATGGTATTCTCACATTTTAAGATATTCTCTCGCATTTTTTTTGCGATAGGAATTCTGTTTGCGGTTATCATCGGTGGAAGTTTTGGTTTTGTATGGCTCGAAGGCTACACATGGTCAGAAGCGTTTTACATGACCATCATCACGGTAACAACCGTTGGATTTGAAGAAGTCAAGCCGCTATCTGAAAACGGTAGAATTTTCACAAGCGTCCTGATTCTTACTAGCATCGGTACATTTACGTACGCACTTTCAGCCATAACGACGTATTTTGTGGCTGGAGAATTTAAAACTCGAACCAAAGAAGCACGTGTGAACAAGCAAATTAACGAATTGTCGAACCACGTAATCGTATGCGGATACGGGCGTGTTGGAGAAATGGCAGTAAGCCAATTGGTAGATCATGGTGTCGACATTGTCGTGCTCGAATCAAACCAATCCAAGATCTCTTTTTTGACTGAAAGTCCGCATTTCTTGCTGGTTCGTGGCGACGCTACCGCAGATGAGAACCTCATTAAAGCAGGTGTGCAGCGAGCAAAAGCCATCATTACCACCCTGCCTGATGATGCAGATAATCTATATACTGTACTCACTGCTAGAGAGTTAAACAGAAATCTCACCATTATCAGTCGTGCCTCGAAATCTGTTTCTGTCAAGAAATTGCGCATAGCGGGTGCCGACAACGTTATCATGCCCGACAAAGTAGGCGGTGCGCACATGGCATCGTTGGTGATCACTCCCGACGTGGCTGTCTTCTTTTATCATATTCGCATACAAGGTAGGGGAACAGAGATCAACCTCGAAGAAGTTAGCTTTTCTGACCTGCCAAAGGATTTTCAGTTTCAGACACTCGGAGAGCTAGATGTCAGAAACCGCATTGGAGTGAACGTGATCGGATTTAAAACAGGAGAAGGAGAGTACATCATTAACCCTGGCGCCAACACACGCATTGTTCCCAATTCGAAGCTGTTTGTCCTCGGAAATAAAGAGCAGATTCGCGCCCTAAACCGTATTTTTGGCTTACCATCGTCCGCATCATAGTGCAACTTCTGTCGCTTTCCTTATATTTGACCGCCAAGCTAAAAAAACACATGAATAAACTATCACGCACGCTACTAACCATTGCAACTCTTCTCATCCCTGCTGTAGCAGGAGCTCAATCAACTATTGATGACAAATTGAACAGTGTAATGGAACCTGTTACAAAGTTCATCTCAAAGGTCATCTTCTTCACTGTTCCTATTGGGGGGGGTAAAGAAGTCCCATTTGTCTTGATATGGTTGATTTTAGGTGCTGTTTATTTTACGTTTTTCAATGGCTTCATCAACATTCGCGGATTCAGACATGCGTTGGATGTTGTTCGCGGGAAGTTTGACAACCCAAAAGACAAAGGAGAAGTTTCTCACTTTCAAGCGCTAACGGCAGCATTATCGGGAACAGTTGGTGTAGGTAACATTGCAGGTGTGGCTGTTGCTATTTCTGTAGGTGGGCCTGGAGCAACTTTTTGGATGATTGTAGCCGGTTTGTTCGGGATGTCGTCGAAGTTTGTTGAATGTACCCTCGGTGTGAAATACCGAAATGTCAATGAAGATGGCACTGTGTCGGGCGGTCCGATGTACTACCTATCAAAGGGCTTTGCAAACAAAGGCATGGCCAAGTTTGGGAAGGCACTTGCGATTATTTTCGCTATCGCCTGTATCGGCGGATCGTTTGGTGGTGGCAACATGGTGCAGGTAAACCAAGCTACCAATCAGTTCATCGCAGTAACGGGTGGTGAAGAGAGTTTCTTGTTCGGACAAGGTTGGATTTTCGGAGCGGTGATGGCGTTGATTGTTGCTGTGATTATTATCGGAGGTATTAAGAGTATCGCCAAGGTTACAGATAAGGTAGTGCCTTTCATGGTTGGTATCTACATCTTAGCAGCATTGGTGGTGTTGGCAGTTCGCTTCACCGATATTCCTGAAGCTTTCGGACTGATTTTCAAAAGTGCATTTACAGGCACCGCAGCATTTGGCGGATTTATAGGTGTGATGATCAACGGATTTAAGCGTGCAGCGTTTTCGAACGAAGCAGGTATTGGTTCAGCGTCTATTGCGCACTCTGCAGCCAAAACAGATGAGCCTGTAAGCGAAGGAATCGTTTCATTGTTGGAGCCGTTTATTGATACCGTTGTCATCTGCACAATGACTGCTTTGGTAATTGTGGTAACAGGCATGGCGCCAACCTCTTCCACGGAGATTTCAGGAGACGCCGCCATCGGGTTGACATCTGCTGCATTTGGCTC
>JANRAA010000201.1 GCA_030728235.1 Flavobacteriales bacterium | reverse complement strand
GGTGGTCTTTTGGTCATCCAAAACACATCGAATGAATCAGAGCGCTTCAGCTTGGAGGTTTTTGATATGTCGGGCAGAAGGGCAATGAATGAGCGCCATCAATTGGATGGAGGCGAAAAATTCGAACAACCGCTCATGGCAGGTTTCTACTTGGCGCGTGTTGTGACTGACAGCGGGACTGTTATTACTGAAAAGATTTTGATTCAAACAGGGGAGTAGGAGGAGTTCTAAAAACTCGGACAGCCCATCGTTGTGAAACGACCCTTTCTCTTCTTTCTGAAGATGTACTTCCTGCGTTTCACAGTTTCACTGTCTTGATAACATTTCAATTCTTTGAGGTGCTTGGCTTTGTCTGACTTATAAACCACGGGGTAATGCTGTTTTCCTTTCACCGACTGTGCCATTGGCTTCATCTGGAATCCAAAAAATGCGAGCACAACTGCAGCAGCAAACTTTATTTTAAACCAAGATGTCTGTTTGGAGGGTGCCAATTGATCTGAAAACGCAACCACGCATGCTCCTTCTCCTTTTTCTTTCAAAAAAGAAATCAGCTCATCTTGCGATTTTTCGGTAACGTCAAAAACGGTTTTTTTACAATTGCCACAAAATCGACCGCCATGAGTGGGGTCCATTTTCGAAAAAATCATCGGACAAGGACTAGTTATGTATGGCTTATTCATATCGATAAATGTGTCATGAATATCGACAAAAAAGTGGCAAAAAAAAGGAAAATAGCATCTTCTTTTATGAAGCAACTTGAGATGACAAAAACCATCGAAATATGACATGAGCAAGTCAATATTTCATCATGAAGTAACATTGAAAATTTTTAAACATCTGAAAAACAGTAATATGAGAGATTCTGTTGTTGAATTGAGATACGATAGGATGTAGCTTTGATGTAGTGTTTTTTAGACTCATATGAGAGATTTGTGGTAAATTTATTGGCCGCTTAAAAAATGCTTAACGCATTATTAAGTTGAAGTAACCAAAATCTTAATTACCTAATCTTATGAAACAAGTATTTACTCTAATACTTTTTGTATTAACACTAGGAGTTCAAGCACAGCTGTCTTTAACAGTTGATGTATCGTGTTCAGCGACTCCTAATCCATCTTCTGTCCGCATGACAGGTGCATTCTGGGGGTGGGACCCGAATGGCGGTCCTGTAGCTGCTGACAATGGCGATGGTACATGGACAGTTGTCCTCGATCCTGCGCCAGCTGCAAACATGGAATACAAGTGGAACGTTGAAGGGGTTGTAGAAAACCTTATTGACGACATGGTAGGTGGAGCCTCGTGTGCGCCTATTACTGATTTCGCGAACTATGCGAACCGTTTGTGGACTGTTGGTGACCCTGACACCTTCGATACTTTTGACCAGTGTGCTGGATGTGTTCCAGCTACAGGAATAGACCTTACAGTAGACGTTTCTTGCACTGCTCCTTCAGCTGCAAGTGTTCGCATGACAGGTGCTTTCTGGGGATGGGATCCAAATGGTGGTCCTGTTGCTGCCGACAACGGTGATGGTACATGGACTGTTACCCTAGACCCTATGCCTGCTGCGGATATGGAATTCTTGTGGGTGGTAGACGGTGTTGTAGAAAACCTAATCGACGATATGGCCGGCGGTGCTTCATGCGCGCCTGTAACTGATTTTGCGAACTACGCAAACCGTTTGTGGACAGTAGGTAGTGGAAACGTTAGCAACACATACGATCAGTGTGGTGGTTGCGTAGCGCCGCCACTATTGGTAACTGTAGATGTTTCTTGTTCTGGTACACCTGCACCTGCGTCTGTGCGCATGACAGGTCCTTTCTGGGGATGGGATCCTAACGCTGGTCCTGTTGCTGCCGATAACGGCGATGGTACATGGACTGTTACCTTGGATCCTGCGCCAGCAGCTAACATGGAATACCTTTGGGTTGTTGATGGAGTACAAGAAAACCTTATTGCAGCAATGCAGGGTGGTGGTACTTGTGCACCAATCACCGACTTTGCAAACTACGCGAACCGTATTTGGAACGTAGGCGATGCAAACCCTTCTGGTACTTACGGACAGTGTGATGCTTGTGGTGTTGTTGGTGTTGGTGGTTGTACAGATGCTACAGCAGCCAATTACGATGCTGCAGCAACATTTGACGATGGATCTTGTTTGTACAACGTTACTTTCCAGGTAGACATGAACAGCTATCCAAACGCATTTGGATTTGTGAACGTTTCAGGTACTTGGAACGGATGGTGTCCCGACTGTAACCAATTAGAAGATCTAGATCTTGATGGCATTTGGGTTGGAACTTTCCCTCTTGCTCCTGGAGATTACCTATTCAAGTATCAGGTTGATTCATGGACAGATCAAGAAAACCTATCACCAGCTTCTTGTACAATCACTCAAGGTGGTAATACAAACCGTATGTTGGACGTTGCAGCTGCTGCTCAAACACTTGATGTTGTTTGTTTCGGTAGCTGTTTCGCTTGTATAGGTGGCGGTGTGCCTGGATGTACAGATGCTACGGCAGCAAACTACGACGCTGCCGCTACTGCAAACGATGGCTCATGTTTGTATGATGTAACTTTCTCTATCGACCTACAGCAGTATGCTGGTGCTTACACACAAGTGAACCTCAACGGTACTTTCAACGGATGGTGCGGAGCTTGTGCAATCATGGAAGATCTAGATGGTGATTTAACATATGACATCACCATTCAACTTGAAGAAGGTTACTACGAATACAAGTTTACCCTAGATGGTTTCACTGCTCAAGAAAACTTCACTGCTATTTCTGAGTGTGTGACTGAAAACTTTGGATTCTTCAACCGTTACGTGAATATTTCAAGCAACGTTGCTTTGGCTCCTGTATGTTGGGAAAGCTGCGAAGATTGTGTGGTAGGTGTAGTGTTTGGATGTACTGATCCAGGTGCAACAAACTACAATCCAGCGGCAAATACGCTCGATGGAACTTGTCTATATTCAATTTCTTTGAGCGTAGACATGAACACCTACGCTGGAACCTTCACTACAGTTTACGTAGCAGGTACGTTCAACGGTTGGTCTGCTGATGCTAACCCAATGCAGGATGCTGACCTTGATGGTATTTGGCAAACGACGTTGTTGCTCAATTCAGGTAGCCAGGAGTACAAATTCCAGGTTGACATGTGGGCTGATGATGAAACATTCGTTGGTGGTGAGCCTTGTACGTTCACATCACTTGGCTTCACAAACCGTGAAATCATTGTTTCTAGCTCATTAACGCTTCCTGTAGTATGTTGGGAAAGCTGCAGCGCTTGTGCAACTGAATTCTACACTGTTACCTTCCGCGTAGATATGTCGAACGAAGTGGTTTCACCTAACGGTGTTTATTTGGCTGGTTCATTCCAAGGTTGGGATGCGAGTGCAACGCCTATGACATACATGGGTTACGGAATCTACGAATACTCAGTGTTGTTCGGTGCAGGTGATTCTTTCGAATACAAGTACTTGAATGGTAACGATTTCGCAGGTGCTGAAACAGTACCTGGTGCTTGTGGGGTTGATGATGGAGTTGGCGGTTTCAACCGTACACACACTGTTGGTAACAGCGATGAGACATTGCTTGTTTGTTTCAGTTCATGTGAGGCTTGCGCCGGATGTACTGATCCTTTGAGCCTTGAGTACAACCCATTTGCTGGCAGCGATGACGGTTCTTGTGCAACTGGTTTGGTGTACGGATGTACATACCCAGACGCAGACAACTATGACGCTGCTGCGAATGTTGACAACGGAAGCTGCATGTTTACAACCGGTTCAGATTGTCCAGAAGACTTGAATGGTGATGGCGTTATCAACGCTGGTGACCTACTTCAGTTCCTTGG
>JANRAA010000200.1 GCA_030728235.1 Flavobacteriales bacterium | reverse complement strand
CTTGGCGATCGCTCAAACCCTAAAGATGCACTTGTCGTTGCTCCATGGCCTACAGCGGGTGAAATTGATGAGTTGATTTTGTCTGATTTTGCCTTGATGGAAGAGGTTGTAACAGGTGTTCGAACCATTCGTAAAAACAATCAATTGCCTCAAAAGCAGGCGATTACACTCATGGTTCGCAACAACGGTGATGTGAACAATCGCTTCGATGCTGTTGTGAAACATCTTTGCAATGTGGAAGAGATTGTTGCAGTGTCTGAAAAACAAGACAATGCCTTTTCTTTCCTCGTGAAAACGAGCGATTTCTTTGTTCCTTTTGGTGAGAATGTCGACCTGGAAGGTGAACGCGAGAAGCTAACCAAGGAGTTGGAGTACTACCGTGGATTCTTGATCTCAGTGGATAAAAAACTGTCGAATGAGAAGTTCGTAAGCAGCGCACCAGCGGCCGTTGTAGACGCTGAGAAGAAGAAACAGGCGGATGCCCAAATGAAAATCGCTACCATCACAGAGAAATTGTCATCGCTGAATTGATGTCGACACCCTACGAAATTTCCGGTCAAAGCTACGTGGGTGAAAACCTGAAACGTGGCTCTGACCGAATATTTCACTCATTTAATTCGGCCTCTGCATCCAACACACCGTGGGAGTTTTTTGAAGCGAATGAGGCCCTTGTTGATGAGGCGTGCTTGTTAGCGAAAGAGGCATTCAAGAGCTTTCAGCAGACTTCTGATCAGAAACGTGCCCTATTCCTTCGTGCTATCGCAGATGAGATAGAAGCATGGGGCGATAACCTGCTCGCGGTTTTCTGCATGGAGTCGTCGTTGCCATTGTCGCGTGCGCGCGTTGAGCGTGCCCGTACCTGTCATCAGTTGCGCAGCATGGCCGATTGGATTGTGACTTCCAAGCATGCAGAAGCTGTTATCGAAACATCTAACAATGGCGACCGGCCGGATTTACGGAAAATGATGGTACCCATCGGACCAATCGTCGTTTTTGGTGCTTCCAACTTTCCGCTGGCTTATTCAACAGCGGGCGGCGACACGGCCTCTGCGCTGGCTGCTGGTTGTCCGGTAATCGTGAAAAGCCACCCCATGCATGCAGCAACAGGTGAAATGGTAGCAAGCTCTATCATCCGCGCTGCACGCGCGACAGGAATGCCGAATGGTGTGTTCTCAAACCTCAATGCCAGTAGCTACGAGGTAGGGAAGGCGCTGGTGCTGCATGAAGCAATTGCAGGCGTGGGTTTTACGGGTAGTTTGGGGGGTGGACGAGCGTTATTTGATCTAGCGGCGAGCAGATCGAAGCCGATACCCGTTTTTGCGGAGATGGGAAGCACCAATCCTGTGGTGTTTTTTGAAGGAGCGCTGAACGATGAAGATGTGCGACAAATGTGGGTTGAGAAAATGGCCGACTCGATGTCGGCGGGTGTTGGACAGTTTTGCACCAACCCGGGATTGATATTCGCGGTTGATTCTGAATCGCTTACAGCTTTTATCCATGCGCTTTCGGAAAGATTGAATAGCGTGCAAGCAGGCGATATGTTACATCCCGATATCTTCAAAAAATTCAATCAAGGTGTGACAGATTTCGTTGGTCAGCCTGGCGTTGTAGAGCATACGAATGCCGCTAGCGGAACCAATTTCTCAGCTTCATCGCGTGTTTTAGAGGTCTCAGGAAGCGTTTTTTGCGACAATCCGAATCTTCATCATGAGGTTTTTGGTCCAATGAGTTTGGTGGTGCGCTGCGCGGATGTTGAACAGCTTGAGATGGTTGTAGCGTCGCTTGGCGGACAGTTAACAGGTGCTGTGATGGGAACAACTAGCGATTTTGAAACGCACAAGGACGTTGTAGAAGCATTGAAGCAACGGGTTGGACGATTGATTTACAATGGAGTGCCAACTGGAGTGGAGGTGAATGCAGCCATGCAACACGGTGGGCCATACCCTGCAAGTACAGATGCCAGGTTTACTGCCGTGGGTGTGCAAAGCATCAAGCGGTGGCAGCGACCGATCTCATTTCAAAACTGTCCACAACACCTGCTTCCTGAAGTGCTTAGAAACGAAAATCCAAACGGAGTAATGCGATTGGTGAATGGTGAATTTTCATCGCGCCACATCGAATGATGGTGGATTTTTAAAGAGACATGGTTAGAACTCACTTGGAGTTTCAAGAGATCGCATGGTATCAACAAGATTGGTTTTCTCAAGGGAAAAAGGCAGTTATACAAAAGGTTTAAAAAGCTAATCGCAGAGTATACAGAGCAGGCGCGAAGAGCGCAGAGAGATCTTTTCTTTGATTTCTAGGTCAGCACATGGGTTCGTATCTCGCTTTGCGTTCTTTGCGGAGTAGTTTATCTCTGCGATAAAAAGCACATCCAAAGAAGTTTGCAGGATGTTTTAAAAATGAATTGCAGAGTGGAAGAGAAAGAGTGAAGAGCGTGGCGAAATTATGAAATCGGCTAGGGCTTTTTTCAGACATTTTGCGCCCTGCGGGCCCTCCCTCCCCCGCGCCGTCAACACCGTGCACTGCAAAGATACAGTCCCCGAAAAGTCTTGTCAAGAGGCATTTTGTGGATGCACACAACTATTTTGTAAATGCACGATTTCGACTCAAAAAGTGGAGAAAAAACGAAGAGTATTTTCAACTTTCGATACAACGAGAGTGTCCTGCCGAGATCTTATTGTACATGTCGGACAATGAAATGGATCATTTTTATTCGATACCATTCATGATGTGAGCAAATAAGCATTAATTTCTCGACCTTCGTAAAACAAACAACTAACATTTTCGGTTAACGATCAGTAACGCAACACTATGCTTTATTACGAAACCTACACGCACACTCCCGATAAGCCTTGGCTTGTATTCATACACGGCGCAGGTGGTGCTATTGAAACATGGCGCTATCAGGTGCAAGAGTTTCGTGCCGATTTCAATCTACTACTGCTCGACCTTCGTGACCACGGACGCAGCAAGAATGTAGCCCCGCAGCAAGAAGAGTACGATTTTGAAATGGTAACGCGCGATGTGCTCACGGTAATCGATCATTTGGGAATCGAGAAAGCGCACTTTATGTCGCTGTCGCTCGGCAGTGTCATCCTGCAACGCCTCAACATCCTCCGTCCGGAGCTTATCGATAAGATGGTGATGGCTGGTGGCATTTTCAAAGCGTCGTTCAAAATGCATTTCTTCATCCATTCTGCGAAGGTGTTGAACTTTGTTTTGCCTTATCGGTCGTTGTATAGCTTGTTCAGTTGGATCGTGCTTCCTCGCAAGAATCACCAGTTTTCACGTCGTGTGTTCAAGCGACAGTTTCAAAAGCTATCCCGCGAAGAATACCTGCGTTGGGTGGGGTTATATCGCCATTTTTTCCGAGCGTTGCGTGAGTATTTTTACCGTCCGGTAGACAAGTTAAGTTTAGATGTTATGGGCGAACAAGATCACGTTTTCTTAGCGGCGGCTCGCCATTTCGCACGTGTCCACCAGAACGTTCAATTGCGGATTTTAGAAGAATGCGGACACATTTGCAACATCGAGAAATCGGCATTGTTCAACGCCATGGCGCTTGATTTTTTGAAGGGTGAATCAAACAAAGTGAACGCCTAAATCAGCGCTTACTCACCTTATTTCCACTGATAGCTCGTTGCCGGCTGCATTTATGTCGGCCTTCCACAAAGGTGCGCTTTGCCAAGTGCTTCGTCGATCTCCCTTGCACACGTTCCCTCCACTTTCTCCACGAACTTGGCTTCAACTCACGACGCATCAGGGCACTCACCTCTTGTTCCTTCAATCCAAATTGAAGCAGTATTGCATCAAAAGGGGTGCGGTCTTCCCATGCCATTTCTATGATGCGGTC
>JANRAA010000199.1 GCA_030728235.1 Flavobacteriales bacterium | reverse complement strand
TGTACTGATGCCCTTGCATTGAACTATGATGCTGCTGCAAACTCAGACAACGGGACTTGCTACTTCACATTGCCTAACTTGGTGATCAACGAGATTCACTACAATCCTTGCACAGCGCAAGGTGCAGATGCTGATTTCGAATTCCTTGAACTATACAACGCTGAAGCAACTGCTGTCAACGTAGAAGGATTCACGTTCAGCGGTATCACATTCACTTTCCCTCTTGGTACTACCTTGGCTGCAGGTGAATACGTGATTATCGCAGCAAACGCAACCACTTACGCTGGTAACGGATACCAAGTGTTTATGTTCACAGGGGCACTAGGTAACTCTGGTGAAACTGATGCTTTGTTGGATGCTTTCGGAAACGTAATCGATGAGGTTACATACGCAACAGGTGCTCCTTGGCCAAACGCAAATGGAAACTGTTCTTCTCTTGAGCTGATCGACCCATCTTTGGATAACAGCGACCCGCTTAACTGGCAAGCTTCTTACGATGCGAATGGAACACCAGGTGCACAAAACTCTTCTGCTCCAGTTCCAACAAACTACACTATCTCTGAAATTCAGTCTGATGTAGATGCTAACGGCGATTCTAACCTTGCTGGTTCTTTCATTGTTACCAATGGTGTTGTAACTGCTGTGTACGCATCTGGTCTATACACCATTCAAGATGGTACAGGTGCTTATTCAGGTCTTTGGGTTCAAGGCACAGGTGTTGCTCTTGGCGATGAGGTTGATGTTGTAGGTACGCTTACTGAGTCATTCAACTTGACTCTTCTTACAAACGCTACTGCTACCGTTCTTACAAGCGGTAACCCTCTTCCAGCTGCTGAACTTTTGTCTACAATCGATATTTCAGACGAACAGTGGGAAGGTGTTCTTATCCAACTTACTGCTGATGTAACTGCGAGTGACCTTGGTTTCGGTGAGTGGGCTATCAGTGATGGTACTGGAAATGCTGTGATCGATGACCTCGGTATCGCATTGACTCCTGTTGACTTGGGTGTTAAATACACTGTTACTGGTCCAAACTACTACTCATTCAATGCGTTCAAACTTGAGCCACGTAACTTGCTTGATGTTCAACGTTGGGGCTGTACAGACAACGCATTCCCTAACTTCGATCCGCTAGCAGTTATCGACGATGGTTCTTGTGGTAACGTTCCTGGATGTACTGATCCTGCTGCCGACAACTACGACGCTGCAGCCACTGTTGATGATGGTTCATGTGTGTACACTGGTTGTACCGACCCATTGGCTCTTAACTACAATGCTCTAGCTACAATCGAAGATGGGTCTTGTTACTTTACCCTTCCAAACATTGTAATTAACGAGATTCACTACAACCCTTGTGTTCCTCAGGGTGATGACTTCGATTGGGAATTCATCGAGCTTTACAACGCTGGTGCAACGGATGCTCAGGTTGGTGGATTTACATTCACTTCTGCAATCACGTTCACGTTCCCTTCAGGCGCAGTTATCGCTGCAGGTGAGTATGTAATCATCGCTGTGAATGCTGCTTCTTACGCTGGTAACGGTTACCAAGTGTTCCAAAACGAGTTCGGTAACTTGAGCAACACTTCTGCTACCATTGCATTGGAAGATGGCTTCGGTAACATCGTTGATGCTGTTACTTATGCTGATACTACACCATGGCCTATCGGTCCTGACGGTGCATGTACTTCATTGGAGTTGATTGATGCCACTACAGATAACGCTGTGGCTTCAAACTGGCAGAGTTCTTTCGTGCTTTACGGAACTCCAGGTGCTGCTAACTCAACAAACACTCCTGGTTGTACCAACCCAACCGCTTGTAACTACGATGCCGTAGCTACTTTTGACGATGGTTCTTGTGAATTCACAAGCTGCGTAGGTTGTACGTACCCAGATGCAGACAACTACACCCCAGGCGCTACTCAAGACGATGGGTCATGTACGTTCTCATTCACTTGTCCTGAAGACCTTAACGGAGACGGTATCATCAACGCTGGTGACCTTCTTCAGTTCCTTGGTGCATTCGGTACAACTTGCGAATAAGTTCGAATCAAATCGCTGAAAATATAAAAGGGGGCCTCGGCCCCCTTTTTTTTTGAACGACTATTCTAGTCGCGCTTCTATCAATTCGTTGTCGGCATACATCAACTTGTAGGTTGGGCCTTTTTCAGTTTCCTTAATCGTCCATTCACCTACTTTCTTTCCTTGATCGTAACGCGCTGTCGATAATGGAGCGCCTTTACCTGACCAACTCTGCCACAATCCGTCTGGTCGGTTGTCGGCGTAAAATCCTGTCATGCACAACATCCCGCGTTCATCGTAAAAGAACACTCCTTTGTTCAACTTGCCCTCTACAAATGTATAAACAGCACTACGCGTACCATCCGGATGATAGGTGCGATACAAACCAGTAAAGGGAACGCTGTCGGCCGTGCAAAACAATTCACCCACTTGGATGTGGTCTTGTGAAATTCCAGATACTGATAATAAGAGGACGAAAAGGGAAACTACTACGCGCATATCTTCAACATTATATTAATGTAAAGTTAACATAAAAGTAACATAAGACATTATACGGACGGTTTGAAATAAGGTTTCCAAACAAAACTTAACATTGAAAGTTGGTTAATGTGCTGTATAACAGTTGTATATTATGCTTAACAATTACGTAACATTGACTTCCAATGCTAAGAATTTGTTACCTGAATACTCAGCCGCCTTACATCAGTATCTTTGCAGGTTCAACTTAGAATGGAAATATTTTACGACATACTGACCATTATTGGTGCACTCGGTCTGTTCATCTACGGTATGAAGATCATGAGTGAGGGTATTCAGCGTGCCGCTGGGTCTTCTATGCGTAAAATCTTAGGTGCAATGACCAAAAGTCAAGGTCGGGCAATTTTCACTGGATTTCTGACTACCTCCATTGTGCAATCATCATCAGCGACCTCTGTAATGGTGGTGAGCTTTGTTAACGCCGGACTGCTTCAATTGAAAGAAGCAATAGGTGTTATCATGGGGGCCAACATCGGTACAACGGTTACTGCGTGGCTGATTGCCCTCGCCCTCGGAAAATTAAGCGTCGCTGATTACGCACTGCCAATCATCGCGCTGGCGCTTCCGTTGATTTTCTTCAAGAAGGAAAACCTGCGAAACACGGGTGAATCATTGGTTGGTTTTGCCATCCTTTTCCTAGGCCTTCAAGCGCTGCAAAGGGCTGTCCCGAACTTGAGAGAACACCCAGAAGCTCTGGCCTTTTTGGATGGATACCTAGATATGGGCTTTTTGTCGATACTGCTGTTTGTCTGCACAGGTACAATGGTAAATCTCATAGTGCAATCTTCAAGCGCAGCCATCGCGCTTACCCTTACGCTTTTGTCAACAGGTATTCTTCCAGTAGAACTTGCAATTGCCATGGTGTTGGGTGAGAACATAGGGACAACAATCACAGCCAATTTGGCTGCTATTGTAGCAAATGTTCAAGCCAAGCGCGCTGCTCGGTCGCATTTCATTTTCAACTTCATGGGTGTGCTTTGGATGTTGCCGTTGCTAACCCTCTTCATAAGTGGATTGCAATATGTATTCAATCCTATGCTCCTCTGGCTGGTAAAAGTAACAGGCAGCCAATACGATAAGGTGCTGGTTGCGTTGTTTCACACGTCGTTCAACCTTCTAAATACGCTTTTGCTGGTAGGTCTCACGGGGGTCATTGCTAAAATCGCCATCCGATTGGTGCCAGCGAAAGGTAAGAAGGAGGAATTCAAACTTGAATACATCGGAAGCGGTGTGATGGGAACCCCTGAATTGGCTCTTCTTGAAGCATACAAGGAGATCGCGAGATTTGCGAAGGTGCCGCTCAAAATGAATGCGAGTGTAGCCAAGCTCCTCGATAC
>JANRAA010000198.1:19367-21123 GCA_030728235.1 Flavobacteriales bacterium | reverse complement strand
CTTGCTGGGTTAGGGAATGCAGCAAAACCTTGACGATCCAAAATTTCGCTCACACCAACCACATCTTCAGTAATTACATCATCACCGGTATCGCAGTTTGCCAAATCAGCAGTTGGCACTGTCATGTGCACGATGTCGTTGGTAGATGGTGCATCTTCATCGCCTCGCACACTCAACCCCGGCTCAAAGTCACGCTGATAAACAACGTGTATCTTATCGGTAATGTCCATAGGCATGGTGCCAAATACACATTCGAAAAAGTCGAAATCCAAATCGGGCGTCAAGTTACAAGCGGTGTCTGTATTCCATGTGGCACCGCCATCTTCTGAGCGGACAACATAAATGTGTCGGTAGTTCTGAGTTCCAGAAGAGTGACTTTCCATAAGAGCAGAGTATGAAACATAGATATTTCCATCTGCATCAACACTAGAACTTGGCATACCGCTGCCGCTAACAAAGTACAGTGCGATGTCATCTGTCAAATCCCAAGTGCCATTCTCGTCCAAATCGTAAGCATACGCAATGGTTTCACGCATGTTGTCTTCCATATCTTCATTCCAATAAGAAAGACCATTGGTGCCGGGGAAGTATTGGAAATTACCATCTGCCAAATCGGTATCGGTGTAGTACATTTCACCATAGAAAACGTGCACTTTTCCGTCGTTATCGATCAACACGCTGCCAGCGCCGTCGGTGTTTAGATACTCTGCAAAAATTCCATCTCCGTCGAAATCTTCACCCGTCTCAGGTAGGCCCGAATCAAGAGCATACAAGTCAACTGGGAAGTCAACCAAGCTGCGGTAGGTCCATGTATCCCCATTGTCTTCAGATATCATTACAAATGAATCTGCTAGGTCGTTAAAAACAGCGAAAGCAACTTTGTTTCCGCGAGCTTGAATGTTATATACATCCCCCGAGAAAGCCAAAAAATGCGTATTATCCAGTTCAGGGAAGATATGCTCTTCGATATCCCAGGTCACTCCTGCGTCTTGAGAGCGGAAGTACATCAAAGCCCCATCTTGACCCATGAATTCTGCACCACCATTTCCGACTGGGGTTGATACACATATTAAATGAATTGTGTTTTGATCTTCACCACCAACTGCGGCGCGATTCCACAAATGTCCAGGTGAATCGATTTGGTTCAAACTGCCATCAACCCAGTTTGAAGAACCTGCTTCACGTGAGACCATGTGAAGTGGCCCATCAATCGCAGCATGCGTAATCGAAATGGTTTTTCCATTCCCTGTTCTCAGCAACGATGGCCAGCCTGTGCGGGTGTCTTCCAAACGGTTGTATGGTTCAACATCCCAACCTCCAGATCCAACACTTTCGTTGAAACCTGTGCCGCGATCGTTGAAATCACTTGAAAGCGACATGGTCCATGCTGTAGCTAGATTATCGCCGTCTAAAATGAAGCGATTCTGAACTGCCGCATTCGATTGTAAATCATAGTCTGTTATACCGATGATTTGTCGGGTAACATTTACATCACGCGAATTGTCAACTTCAATGTCGTTCGACGTGATAGGATGTCCAGCAGCCACGGCAACTGGCATCTCAGCTCCAACTAATGACTTTGTAGGCATCGGCTTAGAAACGCGCTGACTCACTGGGAGCTGCGGTGCCTGAGCGATAGACAAAGTGGCAAAAGCTGAAGAAAAAAGTACAAGGTAGATTTTCTTCATGTCATGATTATTTAAGGTGAGGTGAAGATACAAAACGACTGAAAAAAACAAAATTCTAATTCATCGTT
>JANRAA010000198.1:11954-19357 GCA_030728235.1 Flavobacteriales bacterium | reverse complement strand
TTGCGAATCAGTGCTTCTTCAGAAGCGATATGCACGAACAGTCCATCGACTCCTTTTTCGGTGACGTACATGTCCAAATCAGGGTTGATTTCCTGTCCGCCAGTGATCATAGTAGCAATATTGTACTTTGAAATCAAGGGGTTCCAGTATTTTGTCAGCTCAACAGATTCGATGGCTTGACTAACGTGGGGCTTGAATTTTGAAATCAAAACAGGAGTCGTCTTTTCTTTCAAATAATTGGTCGCTGAATGTTCGCCTCCGTTCAGTATCCCAAAGGCATCAGCCACCGTCATTTGCGTAATGGCATTGACGAAAACAGCAGTGGCTTCCGGTGCTGCCTTCTCTGCTGCGCGATTTAAGGTCATTTCAAACTGATCTACTTGTCCTTGCAGCCCATATTGCAATGCCACATCTTTTACTTTCTGCGCCTCTGGCGGAAAGGGAATAAACAATGCAGGATTTTTGAAATATCCGTTTTCTGACGATGCAAATCCAACAGCTTTCTTGGTGCCATTTACGAGCGCTTCTTTTAGTCCGGCAGTTACATCGGCCTCGGTCAGCGCAGGAGCTGTAGTTTCAGGGGCAAGGATAACTCCTCCTATTTGCTGTATCTCCGCACATCCTGCGATCAGCAGTATGATAAAGGTTGAAAACAATACTTTCTTCGACATGTTAAAATGATTTGTTGCAAGATAATCAGATGTCGGGCAACTATGTACCTTTGACCACGAATTCGAATTTTTATGCGTGCAGAGCTTATCACTATAGGGGATGAAATCCTCATCGGACAAACTGTAGATACCAATTCTGCATGGATGGCGAAAAACCTCAATGAGTTGGGCATTTTCGTGTATCAGATTACGAGCATTTCCGACACCAGGGAGCACATTCTTCAGGCACTTGCCGATGCTGCTAGCCGGGTTGAACTGGTGCTGATAACGGGTGGGTTAGGGCCTACAAATGACGACATCACTAAAGCTACGTTGTGTGAATATTTCGGTACTCATTTGGTTAGAAATGAGGATGTTGAGGAAAAGATAAAGACGATGTTTGCACAACGCGGAATTCCGATTCTCGATGTGAATCTTCAACAAGCTGACCTTCCCGCTAACTGCCAAGTGATCGAGAATAAACGCGGCACTGCTCAAGGTATGTGGTTCGAACACGAAGGTGTTGTATATGCTTCGATGCCGGGTGTTCCATACGAGATGGAGGGGATCATGAAAGATCATCTGCTCGAAAAGATCCGCTTGCATTTTGAAACACCTCACATTTTGCACTTTCACATCCTCACTCAAGGAATTGGCGAAAGCATGCTGGCCAACCGCATTGCCGATTGGGAAGCAAGCCTAGCACTTGTGGACATCAAATTGGCATATCTCCCATCGTTTGGAGCTGTAAAGCTGCGCCTCACTACCAGCGGGACGGATGAAAAATTGCTCAAAAAGCATGTGGATCAAAAGGTCAGCGAGTTCATGAAAATTGCAGGCGAAGTGGTGTATGGATTCAATGACGAATCGCTCGAGGCTAATATAGGGGATTTGCTTAAATAAAGAAAAGCTACTCTGTCGACCGCTGAAAGTTGCACAGGAGGCAGGATCGCATCTGCAATAACCTCCGTACCGGGCAGCTCGGCTTATTTTCTGGGCAGTGTAATATCTTACGCGAACGATGTGAAGGTGAATCTGCTGAACGTCGATGGTGATGCTATTCACGCGCATGGTGCGGTCTCTGAAGATGTCGTTATTCAAATGGCCAACGGGGTGAAAGAACAATTGAACTCTACGTATGCAATCGCTGTGTCGGGTATTGCCGGGCCAGATGGGGGCAGTGAAGAAAAACCTGTAGGCACAGTTTGGATCGCTATTGCCGGACCAAATGAAACGATTGCTGAGAAGTTCCTTTTCCGCGGAGATCGCAAAAGAATACTCCAAAGAACTTCTCAAATGGGACTTTCTATGGCACGAAATGAAATTTTACGTCAAGAACCTTTGTGATTCCTAAGATTTTTTGTTTCTTTGCACTCCATTTTTAGAGAATGGTTTAATACTGAAGACGATGGCTCGTGTTTGTCAAATCACTGGAAAGAAAGTAATGGTTGGGAACAATGTTTCTCACTCAAATAGAAAAACGAAGCGTAAGTTCTACCCGAACTTGATTCGTAAACGTTTTTACCTAGAGTCTGAAGACGCTTGGGTTACGTTGCGTATTTCTGCTAACGGTCTTCGTACGATCAATAAAATTGGTCTTGAAGCTGCTATCAAACGCGGAAAAGAACTCGGAGTTTACACCGCTTAAGCTGGTGTTGAAAATATTAAAGCGTTCCTCAACGGGACGCTTTTTTTATTGTCTTACTTCATCAGGTAGTATGCTGTTTTCGCATATTCGTTGAAAACCATGATCAGCCCTGATTCAGCCTCCCACCAGCGTTTCTCATCGTAGCTGGTCGATGGTGCCGCGCGGAAAAATAAATCTACTCCGCTGCCCTCAAATGCTTCTTCAAAAGTGCTCGATACACGTCTTGTGTGAAAGGTGCTGCTCACAACCATCAAACTCGTCTTCTGGTGCTCTTTGCACCACGCCAACACCTCGCTGGCTTCTTCTCGGGTGCTAGTAGCGGTAGTTAATGCGATAACCTGATCTCCTGAAACGCCTCTTTTCATCATCATCGAACGCGTGAGTTCTGATTCATAAATTACGGTGTCCATAGCGTCGAAAACAGTGGGTATGTTGCCTCCTGTGCACACTACTAGATTCGCCCAGCCTGCTTCAAAAAGCTTGATGCCTTCCAAGCCGCGCTCGTAACTGTTGCCTCCCAAAACGACAATGGCGTCGACGTGTGTGCAGGCATCTTCTCTGACAAGAAAATCGCCTGCGGATTTGAGTAGCTCTTCGCGAAATATATACGCAGCGCCAGAAATGAAGAGCAATGCAACGCTTGCCTTAAACCATTTGCGGGTGTAAAAGGGTTGTTGAAACATGTAAGTCGCTTTTCGCCTCTCGGCGGATGTGGGACGTTCGTTTAATAAGATCCACTTCGCTTGCGGAGCAGCCATTCGGTGCTAAGGAGAAGCAGGATGAAGGCCAGAAGCCAACGGACATCGATTAAATCGGATAGTTGTTTTCTTTCAAACGAGATGGATTTTACCTCTGCGTTGTTGCGAATTAATTCAGACAATCCCAACATATCTCCAGGCAACACCATTTGTCCGCCATTGGCCATCGCAAACTGGTTGAGCAGTTTGTGGTTGGCCGTTGTTTGAGCCAATTCAAATTGCAATGGGTAAACAGTAAATTTCCCATCCAGTGTTTGTCCTTTACCACCTACTGTCGTCTTCGCTGCCCATGAATAGTCGCCAACCGGCAACAACCCCGCATCGAGTTTGTAATAGCGATCGTATCTGCTGAAGGTGAATTCGAAATTGGCTCCCTCTTCATTGGTTATTACAAGGGTAACTTCAGGATCGGTAATCGCTTCATACGTATCGTCATACACTTCCGCTTCGAAAAGCAACCTTTCATTTTCAGCCTGACTTTTCGGTGCCCGGATTCTAAACTGACGACGGTCTTCTTTGTTGGCCATATACTGAACCACCTTAGCGATAAAGGTGTTGTATCGGTTGTGGCTTCCTTGCTTCACGAAGTTGATCATGCGCCACCTCCAAAGTCCTTCTCCGAAAATAATGGCAATGTTGTTCGATTTCACTTTGTTGAAGCTTACGAGCGGCAAATCAGTATCGATCATGCCTATGCGCTGATTCACTAGGTTTATCGCGCCAGCTGAACTTTTCAATTCTCCAAATGGCACACGCAGTGGAGGCAGCTCGCGAAACATGCGTTGCACATCTTCCTCAACCCGGAAGTTGTTGAAGCCTTTGGTGAAACTGCCGTGAACATCCGACATAGTGCCTTTAAATCCGGTCAGTGAATAGCCCAGTTTCAAGTTGTTGAAAGAGGTGAACGATGTGTTTGCACCGAGCATGAATAGACAAGGAACGTTGGCATCCATGGACTCTGAGATGAAGCGGTCGCCGGCACCTGAAATGGCGGGTATTTGGACAAATATTGCCAAGCTGTAATCAGAAATTTTTCCGTCGTATTCATCCGCTAAAGCGACATTGACCTCATAATTCTCATTCGAACGAATGCTTTCAGCCATGGCTGCAACATCGGGATGCGGCGCAGTAGAAAGAATCAATATTTTCTGACGATTCTGAAGCACATCGACAAACACATCGGTAACGTTGTTAGCGGTTGTAGCTTCATTGCTGATGGGCTTCAAGGTAATGCGGTAACGCTGACTTCCTGATTTATCAGCTTCCAATGTGGTGCGAATGGTTTTTTGCTGAAAGTCTTCGTTGAAGCTTACGCTTTCAGAAAAAACGATTCCTCCATTGTTTTCTATCGTCAGCTGCGTCTGCGATCCCGCTGCCTCTCGGCCTTCTACTAATATCTCTATCGGAAACTTGTTGCCCAAATAAGCCAAACGGTTCGATGCCACGTTCACAACCCTCAAATCTCTTTTCGGAACGGTGTCTCCCAATGCAATTGTGTACACAGGCGCATTGAGTTTCTTGGCGTCGTAAAGTGGATTTTTACCGCGGTTATAAACACCGTCAGACGCAATGATTACGGCACCCACATTGCGATTCGAATACCGACTGTACAAACCATCAAGCAAAGGGTCGAAATCGGTGATCTTCTGATTGAAAGTCAACGAATCTGTGCCTTCGCCAATCTGCTCACCGAAACGATAAGTGCGCACCTCAAAGGTTTCTGAAAGGTTTTCAACCAACGCTTTAATATCTGACCTATAACTGCCTCGTACATAGCTAGAATCACTGCCTGAGGCAATCGATTCTGAATCGTCAATGGCAACTACAACAATCGGATCTTCAACTTCGCGCAATACCGATTTTAAAAGCGGGTGCAGCAGGAAGATGGCAAGCAAAAAGAGGGCGATAAATCGGATGAATCCAAGAAAAATCCGCGCAGACAGCGAAAGGTGACCATTTAATCGATCGCTGCGGTACAACCAAAAAGCGAAGATAAAAGCAAAGCCACCACACGCAAGTATGAGCCAAGAAGGATATTCAAAGAGTAGATTCAAAATTTCATTACATCAACATCCCACCGTCTACATTGATCACTTGGCCTGTAATATAGGCGCTCATGTCTGAAGCGAGGAACACGGTTAAATTAGCTACGTCTTCAGTTGTTCCACCACGCTTGAGAGGTATAGCATCTCTCCAGCCTTGTACTACTTTCTCATCCAACGCATCCGTCATCTCTGTTTCTATGAATCCCGGTGCGATGGCGTTGCAACGTATGTTGCGAGATCCCAATTCAGCAGCTACTGACTTGGTGAATCCTATCATTCCTGCTTTCGATGCGGCGTAATTGGCTTGTCCGGCATTGCCTTTTACACCTACTACCGAGCTCATGTTCACAATCGAACCTGAACGTGCCTTAAGCATCGGCTTGATAACTGCTTTTGTGAGGTTGAAGGCCGATTTTAAGTTGATCTCCATGATCTCATCCCATTGCTCTTCAGTCATCCGCATCAACAAATTGTCGCGCGTGATACCCGCATTGTTTACCACGATATCGATTTTCCCGAAAGCAGCCATCACATCGTCAACAAGTTGATGCGCTGAATCGTATTTCGAAGCGTCTGAGCGGAATCCTTTCGCAACACCACCTTGTGCGCTTAGTTCTTGCTCCAAGGCACGCGCCTTCTCATCTGATGATAGGTATGTGAATGCTACTGTTGCGCCGTGGCGGACAAACGATTCAGCAATGCCTTTTCCAATTCCGCGTGAAGCGCCTGTTATAATTGCTACTTTTCCTTCTAGTAGTTTCATTTCGTATCGATTTATCAAAGCAAGTCTGCTGCTTCTGCAATCAGCTCTGCTATATCTTTAACTTGTATTTCTTCTTCTTTGTTGAAGTTTTTCACTCCGTCGGTCATCATGGTGTTGCAGAACGGACATCCCGTTGCGATGATGTTTGGTTTTACTTCGAGCGCATCTTCTGTGCGTTCAACGTTTACCTCTTTGTTGCCCGGCTCAGCCTCTTTGAACATCTGCGCTCCACCAGCACCACAGCACAAACCTTTTGTTTTGCAGCGTTTCATTTCTACCAGCTCGGCATCCAATTTTTCCAGGGCTGCACGTGGTGCTTCAAAAACGTCGTTGGCACGACCCAAATAGCAAGGGTCATGAAAGGTAATGCGTTTCCCTTTGAAATCTCCGCCGCCGCTCACTGTCATACGTCCGTCAGCCAACAACTCATTCACAAGTTGGGTGTGGTGTATCACTTCGTATTCACCCCCAAGTTGAGGGTATTCGTTTTTGAGGGTGTTGAAGCAGTGCGGACATCCGGTCACAACTTTTTTAATGCCGTAACCATTCAAAACAGCGATGTTCTGCATTGCTTGCATTTGAAATAGGAATTCATTTCCCGCCCTTTTTGCAGGGTCACCACTGCAGCTTTCTTCGGCACCAAGGACGGCGAATTTAACGTTGCAGTGATTCAATATGCGGACAATAGCTTTCGTTATGCGCTTTGCCCGATCGTCGAAACTGCCTGAACATCCTACCCAAAAAAGAATCTCGGGAACTTCGCCGCTGGCAGCCATTTCGGCCATTGTAGGTACGTGTATGCTTTGACTCATTTTATCAGGCGTTTAATTCATCTATCCACTTGCCGCGGTCTGCAGCAGGAAATGCCCACGGTGCTCCATTGTTCTCAATGTTGTTGAACATCGAAGTAATCGACTCTGGAGACTTACTTTCTTCCATAATGAGGTAGCGGCGCATCTCCATGATTACACTGAGCGGGTCGAGGTTTATCGGACACGCATCGGTGCATGCGTTGCACGTGGTGCATGCCCACAATTCTTCTTCACTGATGTAGCTTCCAAGAAGCGATTTCCCATCGTTCTCTGTCACTCCACTATCAATGTTCTTACCTACTTCTTCAAGTCGGTCGCGCGTGTCCATCAATACTTTGCGAGGCGATAGGAGTTTTCCAGTCTGATTGGCCGGACAAACAGAAGTACAACGTCCGCACTCCGTGCATGAATATGAATCGAGCAGCTGTTTCCAACTGAGGTCAGTCACATCCTTGGCGCCGAAACGCTGTGGTTCTCCTCCAGCTGGCGCGGCAGCATAAGGGTCTGCCTGTGGGTCCAACATCATCTTCACTTCAGTGGTAACAGCCTCCATGTTGGGCATGTACCCCTTTGGATTCAAGTTGCCGTAATACGTAGCTGGAAAAGCAAGCATGATGTGCAAATGCTTCGAGTAAGAGACATAAACCAAGAAAGCCAAAATACCGATGATGTGAAACCACCACATTCCGCGCTCCACCATGATCAAACCATTCACACTCAATCCATC
>JANRAA010000198.1:6333-11854 GCA_030728235.1 Flavobacteriales bacterium | reverse complement strand
AATACCGTCGAGAACGATTTCAAGGACTTCGATATTGATGATGATGAAACCAAGGTAAACGAGGATATGCAATATTCCTGATACAGGTCGCACAACCATTTTCGATTGACCAAACGCCACCAATACTAGGTTTTTTAGTCGCTCAGATCGATTGTCGCTGCGGTCTACATCCTTGCCAAGAAGAATGTTTCTCCGTATGGTTTTGGCACGTCGAGCGAAAAGGAAGATCCCGGTTGCGAAAACCAGAATGAAGAGTATCTGTGAAATCATGAATCTGCTCTATTTTGGTTGCTTTGAAGAATCAATCTCCTCGTCGATCAGGTCACGCAGTTGTTCCAATTCCTGACGAGAAAATTTTTCTTCTGGCTTTTTTCCAAAGATAGAAACATGTACGTATTTCCATGGATTCATGTAGAGGTCATTTATGAGAAATTGTACCTCTTTATTCGTTTCAAGCAACGAGGTGTGTAAGGTGTCGTTGTTGATCAACATCCCCAATGTTCCTTCTCCAGAATTCACTTTATCCATAATCGAAGAGACATCAGCCAACGTCTTGTCAGCCTTTTTAATCGTAGCAGCAAGCTCAATTTTTGCCAAACTATCGCTGATAGAGTTGAAGTTGTTTATGATGTTCGAAAGCTTGGTGTTGTTGGCTTCCAGGTTATCAGTAATGCTTAAAACATTGCTGAAAATCCCATCCAGCGACGATCGGTTTTCACGTATGGTACCATCCAGCGCAGCTGTCGTAGATTCCAAGTTGTTCATTGTGCGCTGCAAACTTTCGAAGACTTTCGGTAATCCTTGCGTCGCATCGTCGGCAAATACAGACTTCAAATTGGTCAAGATATCATCAACACCTTCAATCAACTCGTCTGTTTTTTTCTTGAGCGGAATAAGTTCTATCCTCACTGCTTCTGCCAGTCCCATCTGAATTTCTGAATCTAGCGTGTCACCGTTTGCTGCTTCCATCCCCGAAGCCCCGATCATAAGCTCAATGGCTTTCGATCCAAAGAAATCTGAACTGATGATGCGGGCCTTGGTGTCGCTCGGAATCTTGAGCTCTTTTTGATCGATTGAGAACGTTGCTACTAGCGAACCATTGCCTGAGGAGTGGAAGCCTACCTTTTGAACCTGTCCGATCTTAAATCCATTCAATATGACCGGGTTAGAAGGTCCCAAGCCGTCAATATTGGAATAAACAGCACTAAATTTCCGTTGCGAAGCAAACAAGTTTACCCCTTTCAAGTAATTCATGCCCAACACCAAAAGGGTGATGCTCACAATTACAATGCTACCTATTTTAAACTCTTTTGAAACGCCGCTCACTGTTTATACTATTTTGGATTGCTCTTTAATGCTTCTGCAATAACAATCCGTTCTTTGTCTCGAAATGCAATTACAAAAGCTCCCGGAAATCCGTTTTCTCTCAATATTCGCTGCATATCACGCGCTTCTTCAAAGTCTGTGGTCTTGCCTGCAGCGTATTTATAAATTCCATCGCGAATATACTCATCAACCTTCACCAAACCGTTAAAGTTCTCTGGCTTTATTGTCAACCGCGTGCTCGATGTCACAATTTGAACCTGATAATGAATGCCGCTCACATCATGGTGTTTTATCTTTTCTGTCCACTTTGTGTCAACAGGCACAATTTCTTTCGGCTTTGGCTCTTCTTTTGGCTTTTCTACTGGCGTAGGATGTTGAACTGTTGTTTCCTCTCCACTGCCTTCGCCTTCAATCTCAGTCTTATATTCTTTGAAAGCTCTAAATAGGGCAGACGCCATATAGCTGCGCCCATCTTTGCTGTTCAAGAAGTCTTCTTCTTCTTCATTGGTCAAGAATCCCAATTCCACTAGTACACTTGGCATGGTGGTGTAACAGATAACGAAATAGCCTGCTTGTCGCACGCCTCTATCAACACGACCTACGCGGGTTCTAAATTGATCCTGAATTTTCTGCGAGAGCAACAAACTATTGTCTAAGTAGGCATTCTGACGAAGGGTTAGCGCGATATAAGTGTCAGGATCTCCTGGGTCGAAGCTGTAATTCTGCTGATAATTCTCTTCTCGATAAATCGATGCGTTTTCTTTCATCGCCACACGAAGCGATTCTTCGGTTTTGTGCATCCCCATTACAAACGAGCTCGATCCTTTCGCTGTAGGCTTGGTAAATGCATCGCAGTGCACAGAAATGAAAAGGTCAGCATTGCTGTTGTTAGCGATCTCAACGCGTTTGTTTAACGTCGGATAACTGTCGTCTTTCCTTGTGTAAACAATTTCTATCTCAGGAAATTGATCGGTAATATACTTTCCAAGCTGCTTGGCAACATCCAAGGTGACATCTTTTTCGGTGATTTTATACCTCCCTGTACCCAAATTGCCCGGGTCACTGCCCCCATGTCCGGCATCAATCACGATTTTTTTGATGCTCGGTTTGGAATAATTGGGAGTAAAGGCCACAAAAATTGTGACTGTCACCATAAGAAACAGGAACATTAGTCGTTTCTTAACAACTTCTGTTAGAGGTATGAATGAGTTCATCCTAGTCATATAGGGACTTTTCGTTAGCTTTGGCTGCCTGTTCAGCCCCAATGTTCAAAAATAGAATCAACAGTACTCCATTTGTCATGCGTCTGATGCGAATTATCCTCGTGTTGCTGTTAATAATGAACGTGAGATTTGCTTTCGCACAAGAAGACTCTACTTTCATTCAGGAGGCTACTGAGCCTTCAATTTTAGTGCCCGATTCTCTCCTTGCTCAAATTTCGAAACCTGACTCTTTAGTTATTGAGAAAGAAGATGGAATCTTAGCAACTATTTATTACAACGCCGACGACTCTATTGTTATTGACTTGATCAACAATAAGGTGCTCCTTTACGGAAATGCTTTTGTAAAATACGATGATCTTGAACTAACTGCAGCCTTCGTTGAATACAGCTTTGGCGATAATATGGCTTGCGCCTCAGGGGTTCCCGATTCTACTGGCACGCTCATCGGAAAACCGAAGTTGGATCAAAACAGCCAGTCGTTCACGCAAGAATACATGTGCTATAATTTCCTAACGCAACAGGGTTTCTCTAAAAACTCGGTGACGCAAGAAGGTGATGCTATTTTCCATGCGGGTATCTCCAAACGTCATACCGATGGGTCTATCCACATCGGAAATGGGAAGTTTACAACGTGTGATGCTGAAAATCCACACTACCACTTTCATCTCAAAAAGGCAATCCTCATTCCTGATGATAAGGTGGTGAGTGGTCCGCTCTACATGAAAATCCGCAAGGTGCCTACGCCGCTGGCACTGCCCTTTGCTTGGTTTCCGACAAAGAATGAATCTTCGCACGGTGTCATCCTGCCGGGCTATGGAAATGCAAATAACTTGGGTTTCTTTTTGAAAGATGGTGGGTATTATCTACCGCTAGGCCGACATGCCGATACGCGGATTTTGGGAGATATCTATTCACGAGGTAGCTGGACGCTGAGAAATATCACCAATTACAAGGTGCGGTACAAGTATTCTGGGGCGTTTAATATTTCGCGCACTGTCGTCAGAGAAGGTATTCCAGAAGTTCCTGGGTTCTCAAAAAACGCACAGTTTTTCGTCCGTTGGAACCACGACCAAGACCCAAAAGCTCGTCCGAATTCTCGGTTCTCGGCAAACATAAACTTTGGTAGCTCGAACAATTTTAGAAACAACCTCAATAGCAGCCAAACCGACTTTCTATCAAATACATTTGCCTCAAGTATACAATTCACGAAGAGTTTTCCGGGTAAACCATACAACTTGACAGCCAGCGCCCGCCAATCACAAAACTCGACGACGCAAAATGTGGAACTTATCTTGCCAGCGCTAACGCTGAACCGCACCCGTACGAATCTTCCAATATCAAAGTGGCTAGGAAACAAGGGGCCGAAAAAGAAAATCGACCAAATCGGTTTTTCATACAGTGCCAATTTTGAAAACTACCTGTCAGCACCAACATCTGTCGTGCGCTGGGATGAACTTTCAACCCTCAGCAGGGAGGTGCAAAATGGTATTCGCCATACTGCTGCTCTCACTACGTCGGCAAAAATCGGTTTTGTTACGTTCACGCCGTCGTTCAACTACAATGAATACTGGGCATTTAAGTATTTGACGTTCAATCAAAATTCTACTGGAACATACGAGGCCGATACCTTGGCAGGCTTCCGCTCATCGCGGGATTGGAGGGTTAGCGGGTCTTTCAACACGCGCTTTTACGGTACGTTTAACTTCAGAAAAAGTGAAAACTTAAAGGCTATTCGACATGTTTTGACTCCGCAAGCGGGATTGTCGTATGTACCAGCTATCGACAACAATGTGTACGGTTATTTCGGCGACAATGGTGAGCTTACAAGCTTCTCTCCGTTTAGCGTAGCGAGGTTTCGTCCGGGTAACACCCGTGAGCAATTCAATGTCAACTTCTCTTTAGCCAATAACCTAGAAATGAAGGTGAAAGACAAGGAGAAAGGAGGCAAGGCAACCAAGAAGGTGAAGCTGATTGAGAACTACATCATTTCGGGTAGCTACAACATGCTGGCTGATTCTTTGAACCTGAGCGATATCTCTATGCGCGGATTTACAACGTTGTTCAAGAATGTAACGGTGAACGTAAATAGCACGCACTCAGCTTATGCTCGCGACGAAAATGGAAATGCGATCAATACTTTTTTGATAGATAGAAATGCTGGATTGTTGCGCATGAGAAGGGCTTCAGCCGCTTTGGGTATGAACTTCAGGGGCAAGGGTGAAAGAAAAAAGACAAGCACTGAAGGAACGGAGGAACAACTTGAAACAATCAACCAAAACAGAGCCGCTTTTGTCGATTTTTCTGTTCCATGGACGATCGTGCTGAACTACAGCTTAAACGTAAACCGCCAATTCGATGCGCAAACGCAAACAGACGTCGACGATATCACACAAAGCATCTTGTTCAATGGTGATGTAACTGTTTTTAAAAGATGGAAAATAGGTGTCGATTCAGGTTTCGACTTAGTAGCGAAAGAACTAACGCCTACAACGCTAAACTTGTATTGGGATCTGCACTGCTGGGAGCTTACTTTCAACTACATCCCGTTTGGTTTACGTCAAAGCTTCAGCATTCAGTTGAATGTGAAGTCGGCATTGCTGAAAGATCTGAAGCTACAAGCTCGCGGTGGTCCGAATGGACTACTGTTCTAAAGATTGAACCCAGTTTTCAATCATCTGATAACCTTCTGGTGTCAATACCGATTCTGGATGAAACTGCACGCCGTAAATGGGCAGTGTGTTGTGCTCAATAGCCATGATCCATCCTCGGTCGTTCTCTGCCGTAACTCGCAATTGTGACGGAAAATTCTCTTTCGATGCTACCCAAGAATGGTAGTGGCCTGTTTGTATCTGTTTCTGCAAATTATTAAAGATCAGCGAGCTGCAATCCAAAGTGGTCGTGGTGGGAAGTCCGTGACATACTTCTGCCAAGTTCTCCAATTCGCCACCAAAAAATTGTACAATCGCCTGATG
>JANRAA010000198.1:3737-6323 GCA_030728235.1 Flavobacteriales bacterium | reverse complement strand
GCCCTAAACACACTCCCAGCATGGGGATGTTTTGATGGTGCGCAGCTATTATCGACATCATCAAACCTGCTTCATCGGGCAAGCCGGGCCCCGGACTGAACACGATGGCGTCATATGCTCCAGCTTCTGAAACGCTTATTTCATTGTTTCTGAACACTTCTACATCCGCGCCAGCGCCAACCAAGTAATGGAAGAGGTTGAAGGTAAATGAATCGTAGTTGTCGAGCAGAAGTATCTTCAATGCATTAACTTTAGCCGCAAATGTAATCGAATGAAAGAAATAGTATACACCTCAAATGCACCTGCTCCAATTGGACCGTATAGCCAGGCTGTTAAGGTGGGTGGTTTGGTATATGTGAGCGGACAAATTGCCATTGAGCCGAGCAGTGGTGAGCTGAAAATGGGCTCAATAGCTGAAGAAACTGAAATGGTGCTCAATAACCTGGGTGCGGTTCTGAAAGAAGCGGGGAGCGATTTCAACCGCATCATTAAAACGTCTATCTTTTTATCAGATATGAGCCTTTTTGCAGAGGTAAATGCCATCTACTCTAAACGCTTTACGAGCGATTTTCCTGCGAGAGAAACGGTCGCGGTGGCAGGTTTGCCGAAAGGTGTGAATGTGGAAATATCTGCAATCGCTATCGCTGATTAAACTTTTATCAATTTCAATTGTTCGTAGGTTATGTTCTGGAAAAAAGTGCTGTACTACATCAATCCTCTCAACCTGTTCAAAAAAGAAGAAGGGGCAGAATTGAATTTGCGCATGATGCACGGCATCAACAAGATCTCTTTCTTGATGTTCATGGTGTGCCTGATATACTTGATTTTTCGTTGGGCTTCGTAAAGTAGCGAGCTATTTCAATCGAATTCTTTCATTCTTCATAGGTGAGCTCCAAACCAAGCCGAGCTCCCAACCGCCACGACCTGTATTGAGGGCATTGATGCTCCCTGTGGTGATGTCGTACCCAAAGGTGATCTTCATGGTTTTGTGGTAGTCATAACCTACCATCAACAACACGGCATCTGCCCACCGATAATGCACGCCAGCTGATACGAAACTCGATGTCGATGCTGTTGTGTAACGTGAATCGGTGCCTAGCTTGTATTCAGCGCGCCCTCCAAAAATGGCTGTTGTCGCCCCTCCGTGTTGAGCAACTAGCAAATCTCCAGTCACATCAACAGGTTTCAACTTTTTACTATATGATCCGATAAATTGATGCCGCAACATGGTTTTATCAGTGCTCGCACCCAACAATCCTTGGTCCTGCGCATAGTGGTAGGTCGAATAGCCAATGGTGTATCTGTGCTTGCCATCATGCAGCCATTGCAATCCAGTTTGTAAATCAATCGACCAACTGGTATTGGCACCAAATGTCTCCCCAGTTGGTAAGGTGGGATCAAACCCCGCTCCGTTGTATTGCGAGTCCCACGACAGACCCTCAAGATCAATGCTGCGCTGACGGTACGACGCGCCAAATCCCGCACTCAATCTGTTTTTCTTTCCTGTACGCATGTGATAAGCGAGCATACCGCCAGCTTCAAAAACTGCCAGTTGTGCTTCTCCTGTTCTGTCTTGTCGAATCAATAACCCAACCCCCATGTGCCGATTGCCGCTGTTCAAAATTTTCATCTCACCAACCAACTGGCTGGTATTGAACTTCACCTGTGGCAATGTTCCTTGGTTTTTTCGCTGCAAAGTAGCTCTGTAGTCGCTGTTCTGGGTGGCGGTAGCAGCGGGGTTTATGCTGGCTGGTGTCAACCAATATTGCGAAAACAATGCGTCTTGTCCGGCAATGGTTAACGATACCCCCATGGTCAATATGAAAAGCAAGGTTCTCATCGCAACAGGGTTATATCTCCTTGCAATTCCAAATATTCTCCTGTCGAGATCCGTGCTTTGGCATACCACAAATAGGTGCCGCTTGGCATGTCTTTCCCACCATGCGTGCCATCCCAGCCTTCTTTCGGGTCGTGGGTCTCAAAAATGGTCACTCCCCAACGGTCAATTACGCTGAATGTCACATCATCCAATCCGCGGCCGCGGATGAAAAGCAAATCGTTATTTCCGTCGCCGTTGGGTGAAAACAAGTCAGGAATAAATATTTCAACAGGGTCGAGAATGCATACGTTTATGGATAAGCTGTCTTGGCAGCCTCCAATGTTTTCAGCAACGAGAGACACGGTGTAGTTGCCCGGTTGGGGGTAGCTAACCTGCGGACTAACGCCCAACACATAGGGTTCAATTTCACCGTTTCCAAAATCCCAAATCCCGGCAATTGCGTTTTGACTGTAATCTAAGAACTGAATGGGTTGCTCCGCAAAAGGTATACAATCGAGATTCGGACTCGATGAAAACAAGGTGGTGATAGGCGGGTAGCTGGGCACGAGCACAAGGGTGTCGAACAAGCATCCTTCAGTTATGTCTTCGATTACCAAGGGGACTATCTCTCCTGAAAAGGCACTCACCTGATCGCCGCTACCAAAAAGGGTGTCGTCCCAATAAATAGCGAAATTTCCAGCTGGTGATATGCTCGCGGTTACAAATCCCGATTCGCCATAACAAGCAATTTCACTGGTTGAAACTGT
>JANRAA010000198.1:1324-3727 GCA_030728235.1 Flavobacteriales bacterium | reverse complement strand
AAACTGTTGGTTGCAACGGGGGCAACACGGTAATCAAAACGGAGTCAACAACGGGGTCTGAGCAGCCATCGTTTACGCTGACATAGTAATATTGAGTGTTTTCAGGTACTGCAGTGTTCTGACTCACCGGAAACAATCCATCACTCCAAGTATATCCCAACAAGGCATCGGGCTGTCCGCCTGAACCTGCGGCAGTAAGCACTGTTCCACTTCCTTCACAAATTTCTTCGTCCGACGCGGTTAAAACGATATCCAACGCGGGTAAAACGAAGGTTTCTAAAGAAATTGAACTGGTACACAAATCACCTGACCATGTATAAACAAGGGTATGCGGTCCTTCTCCGGCAAGCGCAGGATTAAAAGATGTAGCCGATGTAGAGCCTGTCAAAACGCCGTTATCCGGAAACAAAATGAGGTCAAAGTCTTGAAATTCATAGCAATAGCTTTCTGAGAGTCCGGTAATGTTGGCTTGCTGAAACTGCTCAACTACGATCTGCAGTGAATCCACGCATCCTGCAATGGTTGTCCAATAAATCATATTCGCGCCTTCCACGGCGGATGTTGGGTCAAAAAGTCCTGTTTGACTGTCAACTATGCCGGTTCCTATCCACTCGCTAGGGGTGAAAATTGACGGGTCTACAATAAATGGTTCGATGTCTGAACACAATGAGATGTCGGTAGCGGCGATGTTGTCGGGATGTATCACTACCATCAAACTGTCTGAACATCCATTGGCGTCGTAAGTGATCCAATGCAATCCCACTCCAGCGAGATCGGGCTCAAAATAATAATCTCCACCGCCCAAATCAATCACTCCACTTCCTGTCCATTCGCCACCAAATGGCACGTTGCCAACAGTGTCGAAATTCAACATGGCTCCATCTTGCGAAGCACAAATCTGAACGCTGTCTGCAGGTATATCGGTGGTGCGATTGTATATAAATATGGTATCCGTACAGCCATTTGGAGCATAATAAATCAAACTGGTCCAGTAATCTTCAGGCAAACTGCCTGGATCGTATAGGCCCGTGAACTGATCAATGATGCCATCTCCTTGCCAGTTGCCTCCGATAGGTGAAAAATTGGGGTAGGGGATGTAAGGTTCTTGGGATGGACAAGAAGAGCGAACCCGTCTTCCGGTATTCATTTCTTTCACGGTGATGGTGAAAATCTGATCGCAACCTATGGCGCTGTAAACGAGGTTGTATGTGCCAGGGTCCACCTCCGATGGGTCAAAAACGCCGTACAAATCGTCGATGATGCCTGGGCCAGACCACGTGCCACCAAACGGACTAAAAACAAGGGTGTCGGGCCAATTCGACTGGCACAAGGTATCGGCCATAAACTGTCCGCCAATGTTGCCAACACTCATTTGTAATGTGTCGGTGCAACCGTTTAAACTGTAAACCAAATCGTAAATTCCGTCGGTGCTCGGGTCAAACATGTTGGCATTAACAAATGGACCTGTCCATACACCGCCAAGTGGCTCACCTATCAATGGGAATGGCGCTTGTCCCGGACAACTTGCTGCGAAATCACCCGACTGGATGGGTGTCACATCGTACACCAACGTAGCTGAACATCCATTTTCTAAGCTGTACGTGATGACGTTTATGCCACCCAACAAACTATCGGGGACAAAATACCCTGTCTCTTGATCTTGTATGCCCGGTCCACTCCAAATACCGCCTGGCGGTGTAGCCTGCAATTCACTTGCTGGCGCACTTTGACAAAGTTGTCCACCCGTTTCGAGTATTTCAATCTCTGAAACAACAATGGTCACACTTTCAGTAGAGGTAACACCCGTTTGTACTTCGGTGATGGTTACGGTGTAGGTCGTGGTTTGGGACGGACAAACTTGAAAAGGTCCTGCTACCGTTTCTCCACTGCTCCATTCATAAGTGTAGTCGAAGCATCCGACGACATTCACACCAATGTTTGCGCATTCTCCTTGGCATACTTCGTAAACGTTGCTGTAGGCCGTTGCATCGATCCCACAACTGGTAATCGAAAACCCGGCAGATAACGGGAAGTACCAAATGCTATCGCACGCATCAGGAATGCCTAAAACCAAGTCGATAGTGAAATCGCAGTTGTAGGTTGGCACGGGCGCAATTGTTATGTTGGCAGTGGATCCAAAGCCGCCGTTGCAATTGACATTAGCGTCTAAAACATTGAAATTGGTAAGAGATGTTACTACAACACTGTCGGCCAGCAACCAATCACATCCAATCGCTTCACTAAATTCCAGATTGATGATCCCACTGTTGCAAACAGGGGCAATGGGAACTGTAAACGAGGGAGGTACTGGCGGCGCAACAATTGTGTTCCATAAAATCTCAAATCCACAATAGCTGGCACTCACATCCGATACGAAATGAAAGGTTACAACGCCGCCTGTGC
>JANRAA010000198.1:0-1314 GCA_030728235.1 Flavobacteriales bacterium | reverse complement strand
ATGAAGCCCGCTCCAGTAATATCCGCCAGCAATGGCGATCCTATTCCAGGTCCATCGTGTATGTACAAATGGTCAAATCCATCCTCGATGCAGATTTCATTCAAAAATGAAATGGAGATAGAGGCACCACCCGTGTTGACTACAAAAATTAAATCTTCATTGATGCTGTATGCGCCGTCAACGCTTCCCGAATCGTACAAGATTCCATCGCAGTCGCTCACCTCCAAATCCGACATGTCGTATGCAATGATGTCTTGTGCATGCGCAAAATGCGATGCCAAGACAAGCAGACAAAAAACGACAACGTTCCGCATCATCACAGGCTGTCAACAATGGTTATGTTCGCTGTAGTAACCTGATTCGACCAGTTTCCAGCGCGATCTCTCAGTTGCAAAGTAAAACTGGCTATCTCTTCTTCACCGTTTCCGAGTAAAAACAAAGGATTCAAAATGATGGTCAGATTGCCCGATACGTCCAATTCCATCAGGTCTGGTGTTACAGGTGGCACATGGTACCAATCAAAATCTTCCAGCCTGCTGTCTTTTACGCGTATGGAATATATATCTGGATCGGCATATCCGATGTCGCCATTGTGGTCAGTAAAGGCTAAGTCAACAAGTATTTCGTTGTCGAATGCAACCACCGTTGTCTCAGATACTGATTTCAATTCAATGACGGGTACGAGCGATACTTCCTCTTTCTTTTTGCAAGAAAGCAGCAGCACCAATGTTATGATAGCAAATGTCCTCATTGAATTTTCAATACAAAGATGGATGTGATTATCGGGTTGCTGTTTTCATTCGGAATAACGGTGGTAGCGGTTTGCACACCATCTGAAAAATACGTCCGCAAAAACAAACTTGTCCCAGATGCATAACTGCTCAAGTCAATTGTCGCTTTGTGATAAAAAGTCGCTGCACCATTGCTAAAATCGGTCGCTTGAATCGTCGCCGAAGTTGAAAAGATGACAGGCAATTCGGCGTCAATGCCTGAAATCTCAGTGGCGAAACGCAATTCATTCACGGTTAACGATGTTGCCGTTGTATTGTCGTCGGTTACGCGAACCCATACATCCACCAAGCCGTTATCCACAAGCACGGGCGTGATTCCAATACCGTCTTCTTCACGCATGTAAGGTTCTGTAGTATTGCCTTGCGGGAAAACAGCAAAACCTTCTACCTGAGGAGGGAAATCTCCTCCTGCGGCACCGGGGGCGTTGCCATACATGTCTACGGCACCATTTTCAATCCATGCTTTGATGACGTTTTTGTATACCGTGCCCATGGCCGGCCAATCAGAACCAGCATCCACAAC
>JANRAA010000197.1 GCA_030728235.1 Flavobacteriales bacterium | reverse complement strand
CTCTTTTACCGCCTCTTTGAGATCTTCTTCTTCAATACCCAGCTTCTTTGTTATCTTCTCATAATGCTTCTTCGAGAATTCATCAAAGTGATTGGTGACAATTTCAAGGGCCAAAGCAATATCCGGGTCGCGCTGGTCTTTCTTTTCCAACTGAATACGCAAACACTCCTGTAAATCTCGCGCACCAACACCCGGGGGATCCATGTCTTGAATCACTTTCAAAACTTCTTCCAATTGGCGCTCTGTAACTTCTATGTTTTGAGAAAAAGCCATGTCATTCACAATCGAACGCAAATCCCTTCTCAAATATCCTGAATCATCCAGGTTACCAATCAGATTGTCAGCAATCTCTAGCTGCGTTTCATCCAGATTCCTCCACCCCAATTGAGCTACCAATCCTTCAATAAACGTCCGCCCACTGCCCATTGGCATCTCTTTCTCTTCTTCCGTGCCGCGTAAAACATTCAGCTTATAGTCTGGCGTGTCGTCGTCCATGTAGTCAGACATGTCGAACTCTTTCTCCGCTTCAGATCGCTCTTCTTCGTACTCGCCTTCCGATTCTTGCTCATCTTCTTCATTCTCGCGTCCTTCCTCAAGAGCCGGATTAACCTCCAACTCTTCCTTGATACGTTGCTCAAGTTCTACGGTAGGAACTTGCAACAGCTTCATAAGTTGAATCTGCTGGGGCGACAGTTTTTGAAGCAGTTTCTGTTGTAGTGAGTGTTTCAACATATGCGTTCGTATCTTCTCTTCTAAATTCTAAAATTCCGCATTCAGCGGTGTTCTTGGGAAAGGTATCACGTCGCGAATATTCGTCATTCCAGTCACAAACATGATCAATCGCTCAAAACCAAGTCCAAATCCGGCATGCTGAGCAGTACCGTATTTTCTAGTCTCAAGATACCACCAAATATGTTCTTCTGGAATATTGAACTGCTTGCATTTTTCAATCAACACGTCCAATCGTTCTTCTCTCTGGCTACCGCCGATGATTTCTCCGATTCCAGGAACCAAAATATCCATGGCCGCAACCGTTTTCCCATCCTCGTTAGAACGCATGTAGAAGGCCTTGATCTCCGATGGATAGTTGGTAATGATGACCGGCTTTTTGAAGTGCTTCTCAACCAAAAAGCGCTCGTGCTCACTTTGCAAATCGATACCCCACGATACCGGGTACTTGAATTTACCTTTTTTGTAAGGCTTCGAATTCAAAAGGATATCGATGGCTTCGGTGTATGTAATGCGCTCAAACGGATTCTCGGTAACAAACCTTAAGCGGTCTAATAACGGCATTTCGTTGCGCTCTGCTTCTGGCTTGTTCTTCTCCTCCCCAATCTCGCGCTCATTCAAGAAAGCGAGATCATCACTATAATTTTCTAACGCAAAGCGGATGAGGTGACGAAGAAAGTCTTCCGCTAAATCCATGTTGTCAACAATGTCAGCAAAAGCCACTTCAGGCTCAATCATCCAAAACTCTGCGAGGTGTCGCGATGTGTTCGAATTCTCAGCTCGAAAGGTCGGTCCGAAGGTGTAAACCTTGCCCAATGCCATGGCACCCAACTCTGCTTCAAGCTGTCCGCTCACCGTCAAGTTCGCCTCTTTACCGAAAAAGTCTTTGGTAACATCTATCCCACCAGCTTCATTCTTTGGCAAGTTCTCCAAATCAAGAGTGGTCACTCTGAACATCTCTCCTGCTCCCTCAGCATCCGACCCTGTGATAATCGGGGTGTGCATGTTGAAGAATCCTCGCTCATGAAAATAATTGTGGATGGCATACGACATTCCATGACGGATTCTGAAAACAGCACTAAACGTGCTGGTTCTGAAACGCAAGTGGGCTTTCTCTCTGAGAAAATCCATGCTGTGACGCTTCATCTGAATCGGGAAAGTTTCAGGGTCCGCTTCTCCAAGAATCTCTATTGTCGATACAATCAACTCTGTTTCTTGTCCTTGACCTTTTGATTCAGCAAGCAATCCTGTCGCCGTTAAGGCAGCCCCAGTGCTGATTTTCTTGCGCAAATCTTCAGAAACCTCATCGCGGTTGATTACCAATTGAAGATTCGAAATGGTAGACCCATCGTTTAATGCAATGAACTGATCATTGCGAAAGGTTCGAACCCAGCCACAAACGGTTACGGTGCGGCCTGCAGCCTCTTTGCTGAGTAATGTTTTTATAACGTCGTACTTCACGATCTCTGGATTTTCAATTCCAGCGCAAAGATGCGATTTTCAGAGGGTATTTTCTCCCTCTAATTTTGAAAATCAATGCAGGGCACTCACGTTTCTTTCTAAGTTAATCTCATCTTGTTCCACAACGCCATCTCGCAGACGTATAATCCGCTCAGCATGCGACGCTATGTCTTCTTCGTGTGTAACAAGAATGATGGTGTTTCCGAGCTTATGAATGTCTTCAAACAATCGCATGATTTCATAGCTGGTAGCTGTATCCAAATTACCTGTTGGCTCATCAGCTAAAATGATAGATGGGTGATTCACCAAGGCTCTTGCAACAGCAACGCGCTGACGCTGACCACCACTCAATTCGTTGGGTTTGTGATCCATGCGGTCTTCCAATCCAACTTGCTTCAACACGGCCGTAGCGCGCTTTTCTCTCTCTTCTTTCTTAAATCCGCCATATATCATGGGGAGTGCGACATTCTCAAGCGCGGAGTAACGAGGCAATAGGTTGAAGGTCTGAAAGACAAATCCGATCTCCTTGTTCCGCACTTCTGCTAAATCGTCGTCGATCATCTTTGCAACTTCTTTTCCGTTGAGAATATAACTGCCTGATGTAGGTGTATCCAAACAACCAAGTACGTTCATCAATGTAGACTTACCCGAACCTGAAGGCCCCATCAAAGCAACATACTCGCCTCGCTGAATTACCAAATCAATGCCGTTCAATGCATTCACAACCTGATCTCCAATCTGGTATATCTTCTTCAGTGAACGTACTTCAATCAGCGGATTCTCCATGGTTTGCCTTTTTGAATTTCAAGATTAGTTATACTTTTTAGAAGATAAAGCATATTTTTGGTTAACGGTGAAATAGTAAAGTTGAAAGGAAATAAATTTAAAGGCAACCTTTTAGCATAGTATGTCATCTACCTTAAAACATCTGCAGGATATGAAGTTCAAAGCTATATTTTCCATTTTTACCTGTGTCATCGCCCTTTCGGCAAATGCACAATTGGTTGTCGACGCCACTGTCACCCCGCAACAAGCTGTAGAAAACATTTTGCTGGGCGAAGGGGTCATCGCTACCAACATCACGTTTTCTGGAGATCAAGATCAAATAGGTTCATTCAATAGCCAAAACTCAAACATTCCAATTGCCACTGGTGTCATCATGGCAACGGGATCTGTAGGAGTTGCTGTTGGACCAAACACTCAGGGCGGAGCAGCTTTAGGTGGCGGAAACTTTGGCGTTTCAGATGCTGATTTGGAATTGGCAAATGGAGACACTTACAACGATGCTGCAGTTCTTGAATTCGACTTCATAGCAACTGGCGACTCCGTTAAATTCGAATACGTTTGGTCTTCTGAAGAATATCCAGAGTATGTAAACAGCGTGAACGACGCGTTCGGTTTCTTTCTTTCTGGACCTGGCATATCTGGACCGTTCTCAAACAACAGTATAAACATTGCTTTGGTACCCGGTACTAACCTACCAATTACCATCGACAACGTGAACGCGGGAAACAATGACCTGGGCTGTGTAAACTGCGAATATTACATTATCAATACGAATAACACTGCGGCAACCGGAACCCAAATGGATGGTTTTACAGTTGTTTTAACGGCTGAAGCGCAAGTGCAATGTGGACAAGAATACCACATCAAAATTGTACTTGCTGATGCTTCTGATGCGGCTTGGGACAGCGCCGTTTTCTTGCGCGCAGGTTCTTTCGCTTCAAACAACC
>JANRAA010000196.1 GCA_030728235.1 Flavobacteriales bacterium | reverse complement strand
AAGGTCGCGTGAAGATGTCTTAAGCCGAATCACTGAGCGTGAAATGGAATTTCTCAAGCTGGTATGCAAAAAAGATGAATTGACTTATGTGCTAATTGCTTATAGAATGGTAATTACGAAAAGAACGGTGGATTACTACCGACAAGAACTCTTCGAAAAATTCGAAATCAAAAGCAAAGTCGGGCTCGTTTTATTCGCCATCGAACATAAACTCCTTTGAATGTGCTAAATTTCACGATCAACAGATAAATGATCGTATGCGTCTATTCACTTTTCTTGCTATTCTTAGTGTCTTTCTGTTTTCTTGCAATTCACCGGAACCCGCAAATCTTCCAGTAGTGCAAGACAACTATTTCGACTACAACGACCTCTCCGATGCAGCTGGAGTGCGCATGATTCCCATTGAAACGCCAGTGGGGGAGTATAAGGTGTGGACCAAACGGTTTGGAAACAATCCGAAAATTAAGGTGCTGCTGCTGCACGGCGGACCAGCCATGACGCATGAATACATGGAGTGTTTCGAACTTCCTTTTCTACGTGAGAAATTTGAGTTTTATGAATATGATCAGCTAGGTTCGTATTACAGTGATCAACCGACGGATAGCAGCTTGTGGACAACCGAGCGGTTTGTAGAAGAAGTTGAACAAGTGCGCCGCGCAATTGGTGCTGATAGCTCTAACTTCTATATCGTTGGGAACTCGTGGGGTGGAATTTTGGGAATGGAATATGCCCTCAAATACCAAGAAAACATGAAGGCACTCATCGTGAGCAACATGATGGCCAGTGCCCCTGAATATGGACGTTACGCGCAAGAAGTCCTCGCCCCTCAATTCGATCAGGAGGTACTTGCTGAGATCCGTGCGATTGAAGCCGCAAATGATTTCGGAAATCCGCGCTACATGGAACTCCTCATACCTCATTTCTATAAACAACACGTCTGCCGCCTCGAAGAATGGCCCGATGGCTTGAATAGAGCCATGAAACACGCCAATGGTGAGGTCTACACGTTGATGCAAGGCCCAAGCGAATTCGGTATTCGCGGCAGATTGGAAAAATGGGATGTCAAAAGCAGATTGCACGAAATCTATATTCCCACACTAATGATCGGTGCGAAATACGATACCATGGATCCCAAAGCAATGGAAGAACAAAGTGAGTTGGTGCAAAACGGACAATTCCTATACTGTCCGAACGGTAGCCACCTGTCGATGTGGGATGACCAAGAAGTATTTATGTCGGGTGTCGCGCAGTTCATCCATGATGTAAATGACAATAAATTTGTCAAACATCAATAATACGGGTTTATGCAAGAATGGTCGGTGTTCGAGAAAGTTTTAGCCATTGTGCTGGTATTTGGTCTAGCCATGCTCATTTCAACGCTTGCAATGAAAAGAACAGATGGTGCTGAAAAACTAGAAGGCGATGCGGTGTTCCCGGAAAAGGACATCTTCGGTGTTGATCAGGACGTACAAGACCTTCCCCCTTCAACAGCTCATTCCCAAACGCCCCTCAAGATTTTACTTGTCTTTTTTTTAGTCTTATTTATTTTGTTATTGCTTTCGGTTAAATTGTGAAAAACGATTGAAAGCCAATGCGATAGCGAAATTTCAAAAATAATTTATATCTTGAGGGATAACCTTTGATCAAATGAGACTTCTTATAATCTTCCTATTGTTTGCAATGCCAATTGCAACCATAGGTCAGTGCAATTTCTTCGATAATTTCCAGGAAGGTAGCGATTTCAATGGCTGTGCAGTTTACAATGGCATCTGGTCGTTGTCTATTTTGGCTCAAAACCAATCTCAACCCTATACCGTACAGAAATTCATCAATGGATTTGAGTTCGGAGATCCTGAGTCGTTTGTTGGTACAAATACGGTTTCAATCAACACAAGTCCTCCAAATGGGGAGTCGTTTATCATAGAATATCTCATTCATTATGGGGTAGATATTGCATCTGCAACATGCTCATATTCACACATTACAGCAGTTTTAGTGAACCCTTCCATTCCTGAAGATGAGGTGGTTCAGTTATCAATAGATCAAGGTTTTTGGTGCTCTGAGGTCGGCGCAGGACAAGTAACATTAAACTTTCCAACACCAGATCTAAATTATTGGGAAGTGAGTCCAATGTTATTCGCTGACAATGGCGTGAGCGCCTGGCCGGTAGATTTTAACGATGATCAGTCTGTCGCTACGATCTATAATTTAACTCCTGGGAATTACTATTTATCTTTTTCAAGCAACTCTTCTTACTGCTATGCAGGAGGTTCCATTCCATTCTCCATTGCTCAAATCAATCAACCCGAATATTCGGCTGAAGTAATTCAACCTTTTGGGTCGAACAATGGCGAAATAATGGTGAGCTTCTCTTCAACGTTGCCCGTTTCATTGGTTTCAATTAGTGAAGGAACTGTTTCAGGTACAAATCCATTTTATATCAGCAACCTTTCTGGCGAAATACTGGATATAAATCTGATCTTGGATGGCACCAATTGTGAATGGAACTACAGCATAGACCCGACCATTGCTGGTTGCACAAACAGTGTAGCTTGCAACTTCAACCCGCTTGCTCTTTCTGATGATGGTTCATGCAGCGGAACCATTGGTTGCATGAACGAAAGTGCAGACAACTACAACCCCAATGCTACCTGCGATGCCTTTTGCAACTTTATTGCAGATTTCAACGGCGACGGTGCAGTCAATGTCTCGGATCTATTATTGTTTACTGGAGGATGGTCTTGCTCAGGTGATGGTTGTTTAGGTGACCTCGACAATGACAACTATGTCGGCTCCACAGATCTACTCTTATTTTTGTCTTTATTTGGTGAGGGTTGAAACCAAACAAGTTTCTGATTCAGAACAATTTCAGATGCTCATCGGTTTGTAGGTGGTGAAAAAGCAATACTTGCCCCATAAAGTTTGTGTCGTCTGCAATCGTCCTTTCTCTTGGCGTAAAAAGTGGGAAAGAGACTGGGACAATGTTCGCTATTGCTCCGATCGCTGCCGAAGAAGTAAAGACAAACCTGACCCTATTCCAGAAAAATGAAGGTGCTACGCCTTGTCCTTGGTGATCAACTCAATTGCAATCACTCGTGGTTTCAATCGGTGAACCCTGAGGTGACCTATGTGATGATTGAAGCTAGGTCTGAAACAGAGTATGTCAACCACCACATCCAAAAGGTCATCGGTATTTTCTCAGCCATGAGGGAGTTTGCTGCATGGCTAAATAAAAAGGGTCATGCCGTTGTCTATCTTAAACTCAATGATCCTGCGCACGGCAGGGATGTTGGAGCTTCTGTATTAAAGATTGCAGCCCAACATGGAATTCATCGTTTTGAATACCAACAACCAGATGAGTACCGTCTGTCACAACGTTTGTTGGAAATTTCGAAGCTGTTTAAACAGTTTCAACAGGTTGATACAGAACACTTTATTTCCAATTTGAACGACTTCCGCGAGGTGTTCAAAGACCGGAAAAACTACCGGATGGAAGATTTCTATCGCCACATGCGAAAGAAAACGGGGGTGTTGATGCGAGATGGAAAACCGGAAGGAGGGAAATGGAATTTCGATATCGAAAATCGGAAACGCTTGCCACCCTCCGATATTGGTCCCATGCCGCTGCTTTTCAATCGCGATTGCTCAGATATCCATGAAATGATTGTGGATTGCGGGGTGCAGACGATAGGAACGGTGAATAGCAAACATTTTTTGTGGCCTGTGACTCGCCAAGAAAGCTTGCAGCTCCTTGCGTTTTTCATCGATGAATGTCTGCCAAGTTTTGGCGATTACCAAGACGCTATGACGCCCAATGCATGGTCGCTCTACCATTCCCGTCTTTCGTTTTCGTTAAATATTAAGCTCATCTCGCCGCTGGAAGTCATCCGAGCAGTGGAATCTGCGTTTTACGCGAACTCCTCGCGTATTTCAATATCACAA
>JANRAA010000195.1 GCA_030728235.1 Flavobacteriales bacterium | reverse complement strand
GAAGATCCTCCGTTAGAAAGAACTACCACGTAAATTCCGCTGCTGAGTTCTGATGTTTGCAATTCAAATACTGAGTTCATTGCGAGAGATCCCAGTTGTTGCGATTTAACCAATCTTCCGACACCGTCGTAGATATCGATACCGATAGGTGCATCTTCCACAGGAACACGTCGAACCGAGATTTTAGATGTTGTATGTCCAGGGTTCGGGTTTGGAATCATTTGATACTCAATGGTAGGATCAAAAGAGGTTAGACTTGCAGCAATCAAGCCAGGTAGTCCACCAAATACACATGAGCCATCGTCAACAGTTGCAGCAGGGTCATAGTTCACTGCCACTGGGTTTGTGCATCCAGCAACATCTTCCACAACCGAGCAATCTTGGTTGATACCAAATTGAATGGCGTTGTATGATCCATTTTCAATGGTCGCTTCGAGGTAAACCAAAGAATCTTCAGTAGCTATGAAAATGTAACCACCATTCCATCCATCGCCGAAGCTATCGAACATGTTCAGCGTGTAGCAACCATCTTCTAGGCATACTTCTTCTAGGCTGAATCCATTGTTTTGATTCGCACCACTTCCAGTTGCAACATCTGCACCTGATGCGTCTGTAATGCTCCAAGAAATTTCAAATGGGAAGGTTCCTGATACCAATCCAACATACGCTTCATTTGCCAGGCACGGTTCTGGGTAAACACAAGAGCCGTCGTCTTCGTTTGCATTGTTATCGTAGTTCAACGCTAAAGGATCAGTGCAGCCCGCGTAAGTGCCGCCGCATGAGCCATCGATGCTGAAAGTTGCTGTTTCGCTGTTTAAATTGGCGTCAAGTGATTCGTTGATGAACTGTGCACCACCGGCATTGATCCAGAAGTAACCACCGTACCAGCCATTTTCACCAGCAAGGTTGGTCATCAGCGCAGTGTAGCAAATACCTGGTTCCAAACAAAGGTCATAATATGCAATCACACCATTCGACAATGTAGGAGTTTCGAAAACCACGTTTCCTTCCTCATCCGCGATAGCGAGATTAACATTGCCACCATTTCCGAATGTGCAAACGTATAACTGAGCGGCAATTCCATTTTCACAAGAGAAAGGATATGTGCAGCTACCATCGTCAATTGTTGCGTAAGGATTGTAGTTGAGAGCAGATTGATCAGTACATCCGAAGACATCTGGCTGCGTGCATTCAACATCACCCGCACCGAAATAGAACATCGCGTAGCTTCCTGAAGGCATCCCAACCGTCATTGGACCATTTGGCAAGCCATTGATGGTCATTTCAGCGCCGTTCCAACCGTCGCCAAAAGAATCAAACAATTCCAGTGTATAACATCCGTCTGCAAGACACAATTCAATATTTTGAATCGAGTTACTTGGGTAGTTTCCTCCAGAATATGAAATGCTATCACCAGAAAGCAACCAAGAGACTTCGCTGCCGAAAGCGGCAATATTGAGAGTTAGGGAAACATAAGTTCCACCATCACATGTTAGCGGATAGATGCAAGAACCGTCTTCAATAGAAGCGTAAGGATTGTAATTCTGAGCAGACTCGTCAGTACATCCCAAAACTCCACATTCTCCATTGATAGAGAAATTTGCGATCTCACTAGTTGCGTTGGCATCCAACGACTCGTTGATGATTTGTCCGTTTCCAGCATTTATCCAGAAATAACCATTGTTCCAACCAGTTAAGCCGCCTGCATTCGACATGTTTACAGTATAGCATTGTGTTGGATCAAGACAAATATCATAAGTAGCGATAGCTCCATTTCCAAGGTTGTTTATAGATTGAACCACAATACCAGCTTCATCAACGATATCGAGCGCCAACTGCCATCCATTCGAGAAGGTGCAAACGTAAAGGGTTGCGGCTACACCGTTATCACAAACAAAAGGATACGAGCAAGAACCATCATCTTCAGTAGCATTTGCGTCATAATTCTGAGCGAGCGGATCGGTACATCCCAAAAGAGGAATTGGAGCGCAGTCGCTTGAGTTAATGTTGAGCGTGTAAGATATGTAATCACCAGTTGGCATTGTGCCTGAGAACGCAACTACACCATTAACTGTTACTGTCATCGATGCATTGTTCCATCCATCACCAAAGCTATCGTACATCTCGATATAGTAACAGCCATCAGGCAAACAGCCATTTAACAATGGTGGAAATCCGCTTGAATATGAATCACCTGAGAAAAATGTGCCTCCTTGGTTGTCTGTTATTTCCCAAGAAATCTCACCTGGGAAAGTCCCTGTTGTGACCTGAATACCGATAACATTGTTTTCGCATGGCCCTGGGTAAATGCAAGACCCGTCGTCGTCGTTAGCTGCAGGGTCATAGTTTATAGCTGTTTCGTCGGTACAACCTCGCACTGGACAACCATCTGTACCACCGCTAAATTGAGCTGTTTCGTAGTTTGTATTGGCATCCAATGATTCGTTGATCAATTGACCATTTAAACCTGTAATCCAAAAGTAACCGCCGTACCAGCCATTGGCTCCTACTTCATTTGACATTTGAACCTCGTAGCATCCGTTCGGATCCAGACAGATATCGAAATATTCGATTGCTCCGTTATTAAGTCCATTTACGGTTATTACAGAACTGCTATCAGCGATATTGACGATATTCAAACCAATTTCATTTCCATTTCCGAAAGCACATACGTACAGTTGAGCAATGTACCCACCTTCACAATCAATTGGGTATTGGCATCCACCGTCATCAGTATTGGCGTTAGGATTGTAGTTTAAGGCAAGTGGATCAGTGCATCCGAGATACTCAGCAACGCAACCTTCAACATTCAACCCGAGAGAGCTTGTCCCGAAATTTCCAAATTGAAGATCACCTATAACGGTCATGTTACCATCGAAAGAAGCAGTCAGCGTTCCTCCGTTCCATCCATCACCGAATGAATCGTACATATAAACACTGTAGCAACCATTTGGCAAACACAAGTCAAATGAATAGGATGTATTGTCGAGCGCATATTGACCAAGGATTTGACCGAAGTCGAAAATAACAGATCCCTGTTCGTCTATAATTTGAAAATCGACTTCACTTCCCCAAGCACCGGTGGTGAGATTGAGAATAACTGCATTGTCTGTACACGGCTGCGCCACCCCTATCAAGGACAGAACAAAAGCCAAAACAAGCGTTAAATAAGCATGTTTCATAATAAGATGGTTTTGGTTGGATTCAGTGTGAATCGGTTAGTTTGAAGTGAATTTAATTTACAACCCCCTGATTCTCATCCACTTGTCTTTTCGACATTCAACTAACTCGCTTGGGGCTTGCCTAAGGTAGACTAATCTTTTTAATAATAGGTTGCATGGTTATCAAAAAAGCAGTCCGAAAGATGAATGAACACCTTTCGGACCTGCATTAGAACTGAGTAGATCAGTAGTAACAAAGATTAGGTTAGGCAGAATTGTGCCTTCTTGTTTCTTGAAATTGCGACCAATTTTCTGAGATGGACAGTAAAATTAGATGAACACACACCTGCAGCCGACCGAAAAACAGAATAACGAGATAAAGCAAAAAGCCTGGCATCACCCAGGCTTCTTTTAAAATCACACTAGTTTCAATTGAAACAATCACGACCTAAACTCAGGTCTATATATAAAAGGTTGGTTAAGGTGGAGTCGAGCTCCATGTTCAAGTTTTAAACTGCACCCACGAAAGTTTGTATCGGAGGCACATGAGGTTTAACGGTTAATTGTTGCACGAGTTCAATAAAAACGTTCAGCAGACATACTTTGCCGACAGATGGAAACTAACAGCCGACGGACTACACGGATTTGAATTGTTTTAGAAATAACGCAAAATAGAGAACAGCAAAAAGACCAGCCTCAGCTGGTCTTTTGTCATCACCCTAGCAAGATAACTTGCCAAAAAAAGTAGTTAAGTGTTCCGGTTAACCGGATTTGGTTTCGGTCAAGAGCCCTATTC
>JANRAA010000194.1:12070-21434 GCA_030728235.1 Flavobacteriales bacterium | reverse complement strand
AGGAAAGTTGACCGCCCGTCACCAAAATATTCACCCCAGTTCCAAATGCATAGTTCTTCGCGAACATGATGTCGGCCATAAAACCAAACCCATAGCGTAAAACAGCGCCTTCGTTTTCGAAATGCTTATCTTCCGGTTGCAGCCAAGAAACGTTCGGAGCAAGCTGAAAGCCCATTCTAAATTTGTTAAAATCGTCTTGAGAAAGTACCTGACTTGAAGCAAGTAGTACAAGTGCGAAAGCTAGAACTGTCTTTTTCATAATATTGCGGTTTCAATGTCGTTAATGACTGATGGCCTGAGCCGTCAAATCTACCAATTTTTATATGATCTCACGTCTTTGGATTTTTGTTAGCTGCAGCGCCTTCGTTTTAACAGGATGCAAATCAGATCGTTTTGCAAACGACCCCGTGATTGAAAAATTTGAAATCAGCCATTTGAATCTGGTTGATAGTTTGGCTGCTACCAGCAAAAAAAATCCGGACCTCGCACTTCAAGATTTATACCACAGTTTCGGAAACCTTTGGTTGGCCTATTGCGAAGACCTCATGAAGTTCGGACCTGCGAATGACTCATTGGCATACGAAGGCATTCAAGCTTTCTTGCATCACCCCGATATGCTGGATGCAAATGAGGCCATACAGCAAAAATTTACATCACAACTTCCCACCTTCGATGCTGAGTTCGACCATGCATTCTACAGATACCAAGGTTATTTGGGCGACAAGCCAATTCCCACAATTGTCTATTTGAACAGCGGATTTAATTTTTCTGTTTTGCCTCAAGAGGGTTATTTAGGAATCGGCATGGAGTATTTCTTGGGTACCGATCACCCCGTTGTTCAGCACCTCAATCCTCAGGTTTTTCCTCAATACATGAGGGATAAAATGAAGTCGGAATTCCTAATAAGCGAGTCGCTTCGCGGATGGTTGCTTGTGAGCTATCAAGACGACTATTACAGTGAGAGCACCCTGCTTGACGTCATGATGTATTGGGGGAAGATGATGTTTGTTTTAGACGTGATGTTACCAGAAGCATCTGACGCAGTGAAAATGAGTTACACCGCCGAAGAGCAAGCTTGGTGCGAACAAAATGAGCGCAATATATGGATAGAGATCTCGAAGCAAGAAGTGCTTTATGAGAAGCGCCGATTTGAGATCAATCACTGGATCGATGACGGACCGTTTACCAATGCAGAGAACATTCCACAAGATGCACCATCTCGATTGGGCGTATGGATGGGACGGGAGATAGTAAGAGACTATATGCAAAGGAATGATGATGTAACTTTGCAAGATCTTTTGAAAGAAACCAATTACATGCCGATGCTAAACGCGTACCGGCCCGATTAAAAAAACATGAGCAAAGAAGCTACCATTCATATCGCTGTGAATACAGACGAAAACAAAGTTCCAGAACGCATCGTATGGTCGGCATCCGACGCTAACATCAGCAACCGACGGGCTAAAGCGATGATTTTGGCAATGTGGGACGAGCAAGACAGAAACACCTTGCGCATGGATTTATGGGACAAAGAAATGGACGTCGAAGAAATGAAGTTTTTCGTCCACCAAACCATGCTTACCCTTGCAGATAGTTTTGAAAAAGCAACAGGAGAAGACCGCATGGCGCTGTCGATGCGAGATTTCTGTGAGTATTTCGCCGAGAAAATGGATCTCAGACCGGGGAAGTTAGGGGCTATGTAGGCCAGCCTACCATTGAGCGTTCGTCTCCGAAATAAAGTTTATTAGCTCCTCTTTGCCTTCACCTTTCGTTGATGACGTGCGGAATTGCTGTGGCAGAAACTCCCACGTCTTGAGCATTTCAGCTTCAAAAGCAGCAAAGTTTTCTGCTGTCTCGGTTTTGTTCAATTTATCGACCTTGGTGAACACCATGACGAAAGGGATGCCGTTTTCGCCCATCCACTCCATGAATTCCAAATCAATTTTTTGAGCGGGCAGACGAGAATCGAGCAATACAAAGGCGCACATCAAGTTTTCACGATTCTTCAGGTATGTCCGAATCATCAGAGAAAACACTTCTCTATTCTTTTTCGACACCTTCGCGTATCCATAACCTGGTAAATCAGCAAGCAGCCAAGGTGTTTTCCCTTCATTGATCATGAAGTGATTGATGAGCTGCGTCTTACCCGGAGTTTGCGAAATCTTCGCCAACGAAAGTCGACCGGTAAGCATGTTTATGAGTGATGACTTGCCAACGTTTGAACGGCCGATGAAAGCGTATTCAGGGACGTCAGCGGCAGGACATTGGGACAGATTTGCACTGCTTTTTACAAAAGTTGCAGAAAGGATTTCCATTACAGCGCCCTCTCCTTCAACCAATTGTCGAGAATCGCATTAAACGTATCCGGGTGTTCCATCATTGGAGCATGTCCGCATTCGTCAATCCAATACAAGTTCGAATCTGGCAGTTTCTCATTGAACTCCTCAGCCACTTCAGGAGGTGTAATCGTGTCGTTTTTACCCCAGATCAAACAAGCAGGCATTTTCATATCGGGCAGATCTTTCGACATGTTGTGTCGGATTGCAGACTTCGCGATCGCAAGAATGCGCAATACTCGGTTTCTATCATTAACAACCTGAAAACATTCATCGACCAATTCGTCGGTTGCATTTTTCGGGTCGTAGAACGTTACCGCCACCTTTTGACGAATAAACTCCTTGTCTTCTCTTCTCGGGAAGCTCGAACCAAAAGCATTTTCATACAACCCACTGCTGGCTGTAAGTATCAGCGCTTTTACTACTTCTGGATGCTTTTTGGTGTAGATCAGTGCTACGTGTCCGCCCAGTGAATTCCCCAACAAATACACCGATTCAAACCCTTTGAACTTGATAAACTTATCGAGAAACTTCGCCAAGTTTTTTGCATTCGTCTCAAGCACAGGCAACTCATAAAGCGGCAGCATCGGAATGAGCACAGTGTAGCGATCAGAGAAATGATCGACTACTTGCTTGAAGTTGCTCAACGCGCCAAATAGTCCGTGCAGTAATATCAATGGAGTGCCTTCTCCCTTTTCAATGTATCGGAAGCCCCCCTCTTGTCGCAGCTCTTCAGTCATGGTATCTCGGTTTTACAATAACCACACAAGGTAGTTCAATCCCAATTTCTAGCGAAGAAAAAAATAAATGTTCAAAACGCGTTAACAACCTCGAATCAGTTCAAACACATGAGTGTTGAGAAAATCAAAAAACAAGACAATTCCTTACTCATAAATTGTTCATTTTCAACACTTATAACCCTCAAATCACCAGGGTCGACAAAGAAAAACACACACTCCGGAAATCATAAGTTTTCCACACCGTGGTAAAAAGTGGTGATTAGTGGTAACCCGTGGTAAATTATTCCTACTTTTACGTTTGGAAAAACCACTTCATGCTCAACCTACTCGGAGAATTTAATTGCAGGGTCGACGCCAAAGGGCGGATGATGTTCCCGGTGAAGCTGCGCAAGCAGCTCGAAACCGTGTTGCATCAAGGCGTTGTGTTAAATCGCGACATCTTCGAGAAGTGTTTGGTGCTTTATCCGCAACCTGAATGGGAGCGCATCAACAAAGAGATGGCGCGTTTGAGCAGGTACGATAGAGACCACCAGACATTCCAGAGGAAGTTCATGAAAGGGGCTTCACTTGTGGAGTTGGACAGTGCAGGACGCATGTTGATCCCATCTTCTTTGCTCGCGTATGCAGGCATTGACCCGGTGGGAGACAACGAGATAATCGTTACAGGAATTTTCGAGAAAATCGAATTGTGGAGCGCTGCCAACTACAACCAGTTTGTGCTTGGTGACGACGACGACTTCGGTGATCTGGCCAGCAAAGTCCGCAAAGAAATTGAAGGCCCGCAATTCCCACCACTGAACTAAGCAATTGATATGGAGAAGCCGGCATATCACGTACCTGTTCTACTCCATGAATCAATTGATGGATTAAACATCGACCCAAACGGGGTCTATGTGGATGTAACCTTCGGAGGTGGAGGTCATTCACGGAGTATTTTGAAAAAACTGGACAAAGGGAGATTGTTTGCGTTTGACCAAGATGAAGACGCGAAAGCCAACGTGCCTGATGACGATCGTTTTACACTGATCGACCAGAACTTCCGCTACATGGAGAACTACTTGCGCCTTTTTGGAGTGCGGCAGGTGGATGGCATATTGGCTGATTTAGGAGTAAGCTCACATCAGTTCAACGAAGCTGAACGTGGCTTTTCTTTCCGCTTCGACGCACCTCTCGACATGCGGATGTCGCAGAAGTCGCCTCTTACCGCAGCAAAGTTCATCGCTGATTCCTCAGTTGACGAGTTAGCAACTGTGCTGAGACAGTACGGTGAAATGAATGGCGCAGGCAGGGTTGCACGCACATTGAAGAGCATACAACCCAAAGGAGCAACGCTCACTACGGGAGAGGTCATTCAAGCCATTCAACCCATGGTGCCGGCTCTGAAGGCCAACAAGTTTCAAGCGCAGGTATTTCAAGCTTTACGCATTGCGGTAAACGACGAAATGGGAGCACTCAAAGCGATGTTGGAACAAAGCGAGCGCATTCTGAAGCCCGGCGGTCGTTTGGTTGTGATTTCCTATCACAGCCTTGAAGACCGGTTGGTGAAATACTTCATGCGGTCAGGCAATTTCGACGACGATCTGAAAAAAGACTTCTACGGAAACCCTCTCTGTCCATTTAAGACCATATCCCGCGGATCGGTAAATCCAACGGAAGAAGAAAATGAAAACAATAGCCGAGCTCGCAGCGCACGCATGCGAATCGCTGAACATATATGAAGAACACTTACACCGAACCTGAAGCTGAAGCTGAACCACAACTGGAAGAGAAAGAGGTACGCTCTAAAAAGCGCTTTTCTCAAACCATTACTGGGCTGCTAAATGGTGAATTCCTTACTCGCGAAGGGATGGTGAAACACATGTCGTATGTGGTGTTCCTGTGTGGAATCTTCTTGCTCTACATCTTCCTCGGATACCAATTCGAGCAGATAGAAAGAAAGAAAAGTCAGACGAAACGACAACTCGAAGAGCTCAGCGCAGAATACAAGACACTAAAGAGTGAACTCGAAGCCAAAAAGCAACAAAGCAATGTTGCCAGAGACATCGCTTCACTCGGATTAATTGAACCCATTTCTCCACCACCAACCATAGAAGCCGACCCATCTTACTTTGAAGAATAAAAACGAAATAGCAAACCGCACCTGGATTGTATTCGCTTTCATCTGCGTTATAGGCCTTGCCATCTTCGGTAAGATCATCTATATACAAACGGCAGAGGCATCGAAGTGGGAGGAGCGCGCGCAGCGTTACGAGCAGCAGGTTCGTGACATTGAGCCAACGCGCGGACAAATCTATTCTTCTGATGGAAGTCTGCTAGCGACATCAGTGCCGGTATATGACGTTTACTGGGACTCGAAGTCAAGCGCCATTGATCAAGAGGTGTTCCTCGCTGAGCTCGACTCTTTGTGTATTGATCTTCAAAATTACTTCGGCGATAAATCGAAATCTGAATACAAACAACTTCTGCTCGAAGCACAACGAAAAGGTGATCGCTACTTCCGCGTGAAGAAGAATCTGAAGTACACCGAAATGAAGGTTGTCCGCGAGTTTCACTTTATTCGCCGCGGCAAGTTCAAGAGTGGTTTCATATTCGACCGGAAAGACATCCGCAAAAAACCATTTGGGAAACTCGCTGCGCGTACGATAGGAATCGACAGACACGGAAGCCGCGTAGGACTTGAGCTAGCGTACAACGAAGAACTCGCAGGAAAGTCGGGCAAGCAACTCATGGAGCGCATAGCAGGTGACGTTTGGAAACCCGTTACCGACAGCTACATCACCCCACCGGAAGAAGGGCTCGACATTGTGTCAACCATCAACGTTCACCTTCAAGATGTTGCAGCGAACGCCTTAGAAAAGCAACTCATTAAACACAACGCACTGTGGGGAACGGTTGTCCTCATGGAAGTAGAAACAGGCTACATCCGCGCGATTAGCAACCTCTCTAGAGACATCGAAACTGGCGAATACCACGAGAGCTTCAACTATGCAGTAGCTGAAACGGTAGAGCCAGGATCCACATTCAAACTCGCTAGTTTGATGGCAGCCATGGATGACGGACATGTTGAGCTTGAGGAGCTGGTAGACACTGGAATTGGTGTGAAATACTTCTCCGGTGAAGACATGCACGACTCAAACGAGAAAGAGGGTGGAAATGGCATCATCACCGCCGAGCAGGTATTCGAGAAATCATCGAACATAGGTACCGCTACGCTGATCGACAAATACTACAAGAACAACCCACAGGCTTTTCTTGATAAGCTGCACAAAATGGGTCTTGGAGAATCCTTAAACATCCGCCTGAAAGGCGAGAAAGCCCCTTCAATTTACAAGAAGGCGAAAGAAGGAAACTGGTCTGGGGTATCGCTGACTCAGATGTCTATAGGATATGAAATCCTCCAAACACCTCTTCAAACACTAACTTTTTACAACGCTGTTGCCAACAATGGCACCATGGTTCGTCCGCAGTTTGTTGAGTCGTTGCGGAGAAACGGAGAAATCGTTGAAAGCTTTTCACCAGAAATCATTAACAAAAGCATCTGTTCACGCTCAACCTTGAACAAGTGTCAGAAAATGATGGAAGGAGTTTGTGAAGAAGGCGGAACTGCCGATTTCATTTTTGCTGATCGAACCTATAAAGTTGCGGGAAAAACTGGAACTGCTCGCATCGCCTATCCAGGCGGATACTACCTGCACAGATACCGCGCATCATTCGTTGGCTACTTCCCTGCTGAAAAACCGAAGTATTCGATTCTCGTGCTGGTGAACGATACCAAAAGCGGCGTGTACTACGGTAGCTCGATTGCCGGCCCTGTTTTCAGAGAGTTAGCAGATAAGATTTATGCCACTGAGTTCGAACTGCATGAAGAAAACGAACAACTGAACCTTGTTGCCGAGCACAAACTTCCTGCCTCTCGAAACGGCTCACGAGAAGATCTTGAGGCCGTTTACAAGAGCCTAAAAGTGCCATTCTCACTCGATGCTGCTGAAGACTGGGTGAGCACCACAACCACCGATGACCATGTAGACCTGAAAGGCAAAACCATGACCAAGGGACTCGTTCCCGACGTCCGAGGAATGGGCCTTCAAGACGCCCTTTTCCTTCTCGAAAACAGCGGATTAAGGGTACAAGTGTCTGGTTCAGGAACAGTGCGAAATCAGTCAATACTACCGGGCGCACAAACAAGAAATCACTCCACAATAAGAATAGAACTGTCGTGATAAAACTGCTGCAAGACATATTGTACAAGTGCCGATTGCAGGAGATCGTGGGAAACACCCATATCGCCATTGAACACCTATCTGCTGATTCGCGTGATGTAAAACCATTTTCGCTGTTTTTTGCTGTAACAGGCACACAAACAGACGGACATTCTTACATCAATTCAGCAATTGAAAAAGGAGCAGTCGCTATCGTTTGCGAGCGCATACCTGAAGAGCGGAAATCGCATGTGACATATATACAAGTCCCAAATGCTGCGGAGGCTTTGGGTACAATCGCTTCCAATTATTTCGATCACCCATCGAAGGAAATAAAACTGATTGGGATTACCGGCACCAACGGAAAGACCACAGTAGCAACGCTTTTGTACCGATTGTTCAGGCTGCTGAACTATAGAACTGGATTGTTGAGCACCGTTGTGAATCGCATCAACGACAAAGCATTGGCGGCAACACACACCACCCCTGATGCTATAACATTGAACCGCCTTCTGAGAGAGATGGTAGAAAGCGATTGTGAATACTGCTTCATGGAAGTTAGCTCACACGCCATTCACCAGCACAGGGTTACTGGTATTCACTTTACCGGCGGCGTGTTCACCAACATAACACACGACCACCTTGATTACCACAAAACATTCAACGAGTATATCAAAGCGAAGAAAGGGTTGTTCGACATGCTGCCATCTGGTGCATTCGCCTTGGTGAACAACGATGACAATCATGGTGAGATCATGGTTCAAAACACAAAAGCACGTGTGCGAACCTTTGGGCTAAAAACCATGACCGACTTTAAAGTAAAAGTGCTGGAGAATCAATTTACAGGTTTGCACCTCCTGATTAGCGGCAAAGACTTCTATACCAAGATCGTTGGAACATTCAACGCTTACAACCTTCTAACAGTGTACGCCGTTGCCGCAGAACTCGGGATTGATCAACTCGACATACTCACCACCATGAGTTTGTTGAACAGTGTTGATGGAAGGTTTCAAGTTGTGCGATCGGCAGATGGCATCTCCGCAATTGTTGACTACGCGCACACGCCCGACGCGCTTAAGAATGTCCTCTCTACCATCAAAGATGTTCGCACTGGCAACGAAAAAGTAATCACCGTAGTGGGCTGTGGCGGAGATCGCGACAGAACAAAACGCCCGATCATGGCACAGATAGCAGCTGATCATTCAGACAAAGTGATTCTTACCTCCGACAATCCACGCAGTGAGGAGCCGGAAGCCATCATAACAGAGATGCGTAGTGGTTTGGACCCTGTTCAAATGTCGAAAACATTCTCTATTACCGATCGCCGCGAAGCCATACGCATGGCCTGCTCGTTGGCAGCGCCTGGCGACATCATTTTGGTAGCAGGTAAAGGGCATGAGAAATACCAGGAAATCAAAGGAGAGCGCTTCGATTTTGACGATTTGTCTGAAGTGACCAACACACTAAATACAATCCGCAAGTAGATGCTATACCACCTATTCACATACCTCGACGACGTTCACAACCTACCGGGTGCCGGACTGTTTCAGTACATCTCTTTCAGAGCTGCATTGAGCATCATCACCAGTTTGCTTATATCTATGATACTTGGCAAACGCATCATACAATGGTTGCAACTGATGCAAGTTGGGGAGATTGTGCGTGACTTGGGGCTAGAGGGACAGATGAAAAAGCAAGGCACTCCTACAATGGGAGGCATCATCATTCTGAGTTCAATTCTGATTCCAATACTTCTATTTGCTGATCTCACCAATATATACGTCCAAACCATGCTCATTGCCACTGTTTGGTTGGGTTTGATCGGATTCTTAGACGATTATATAAAAGTATTCAGAAAGAACAAGGCAGGACTTGCAGGCAAATTTAAAGTAGTAGGTCAAATAGGCGTTGGGATCATTGTTGGTTCAATGCTCTACTTCTCACCTGATGTAACAATCAAAGAGCCTGTTTATGATACAGCAGGACAGATCACTTCAACAGCCGATTGGTTGGAGACCAAATCGACCAAAACCACCATACCGTTCATCAAAAACAACGAGTTCGATTATGTATGGTTGATTGATTGGAT
>JANRAA010000194.1:0-11970 GCA_030728235.1 Flavobacteriales bacterium | reverse complement strand
CTTGGAGGAATCATAGCCACGTTCGCCATAGCAATCAGAAAAGAACTATTGATACCCGTGTTGTGCGGAATTTTCCTCATCGAAAACCTATCGGTAATGATTCAGGTGTCGTGGTTTAAGTACACCAAAGCGCGCACTGGGGAAGGGCGACGCGTTTTCCTCATGGCCCCGTTGCACCACCACTATCAAAAGAAGAACCTACCAGAATCGAAGATCGTAGCACGTTTCTGGATCATTGGAATTATGCTCGCAGTGCTCACCATCGTAACACTTAAAGTACGCTAATGGCAGCAAGGCTTACCATATTGGGTGGCGGCGAAAGCGGCATTGGTGCGGCACTGCTCGGACAGAAAAACGGTTATGACGTTTTCGTGTCTGACATGGGCCAGATAACCGATGCCAGAAAAGCTGAGTTAACCAGCGCCGGCATAGCCTTCGAGAGCGGACAACATACTGAAGAGCGTATTCTCGCATCTGATGAGATTGTTAAAAGTCCGGGTATTCCCGACAAAGCTCCATTGATTAAAAAACTCAAAGAGCAAGGCACACCGATAATCAGTGAGATTGAATTTGCTGGAAGATATACGGATGCTAAGATAGTTGCCATAACAGGCAGCAACGGAAAGACAACCACTACCCTGCTAACCTACCACATACTCAAGAATGCAGGACTGAATGTAGGTCTCGCTGGGAATATAGGTAAGAGTTTCGCGCGCAGCGTAGCCGATGACAAATACGACATCTACGTGCTTGAATTGAGCAGTTTTCAGCTTGATGGCATGTGCGACTTCAAGGCCGACATAGCAATCCTTTTGAACATCACACCCGACCATTTGGACCGGTACGATTACCATTTCCAGAACTACATCGAGTCGAAGTTCAGAATCATACAAAATCAGACAGAGCATGACGTGCTCATTACCAACGCTGACGACCCCGTGATTCAAGGAGAGTTGAAAAAGCACACGTTGAGACAGCAATACTTCCCTGTATCGACCTCACAGACATTAGAATCCTTAGGCGGCAAAGGTGCCGGCATATACCAAGACCAATTACAAATCAACACCCAAAACGAATTATTCATTATGAAAATTCAAGAACTAGCCCTGCAAGGCAAACACAACCTGTTCAATTCAATGGCAGCTGGCGTAACATCAAGACTTTTTGATTTACGCAAAGAGATGGTGCGCGACAGCTTGATGAACTTTGAGAACGTAGAACACCGTTTGGAATTCGTTGCCAAAGTTCACGGCATTACTTTCATTAACGATAGTAAAGCCACCAACATCAACTCAACGTGGTATGCACTTGAGAGCGTAGACAAACCAGTAATTTGGATCGCAGGTGGTGTTGACAAAGGAAACGATTACTCAGAGCTTTATGAATTGGTAAAACACAAAGTAAAAGCGATCATTTGTTTAGGAACCGATAACAGCAAGTTGATTGAGGCCTTTACAGGGATGGTTGATCAAATCATTGAGACTGACAGTGCCAACGAAGCTGTGCGCCATGCCTATGACCTAGGTTACGACGGCGACACCGTGCTATTATCACCAGCTTGTGCTAGTTTCGATTTGTTCGAGAACTACGAAGATCGTGGACAACAATTTAAAGCAGCAGTGCGCTCGTTATAAGCAAAACCATGCAAGCAATATTCAATAAAATACAAGGCGATAAAGTCATTTGGATGGTGACATTCTTGTTGTCTATTCTATCATTGCTTGCTGTGTATAGTGCAATTTCTACCCTGGCTTTTAAAGCTGGTGGAAACTCACTTGGATTCTTATTTAAGCATTTATCGATGTTCGGAATCGGCTTCGTTGTGATGTTTGTAGTTCATAAAATCAACTTCAAATATTTCTCTCGAGCCTCGCAGATCCTCATTTATGCAGCAGCAGTGCTCTTGGTGCTGACATTGGTTTTCGGCTCGAACATCAACGATGCAAAAAGATGGATAACTATTCCTGTGATCGGATTATCGTTCCAGACTTCCGATCTTGCAAAGATTGTCCTCATCACCTTTTTGGCGCGACAGTTAAATCACTACCGCACCAAACTGCATGAGTTCAACGCAGGCATACTTCCCATTCTGGCCGCACCAGTAGTTATTTGCGGATTGATTCTACCCGCAAACTTTTCTACAGCAGCCATGCTTTTTGCGGTGTGTTTTCTCATGATGTTTATTGGCGGAGTTTCTATACGACACCTGTTTCAAATTGCCGGCTTGGGTGTTGCCGGATTGGTCGCAGTGTTCCTCGTTGGAAAAGCTGTTCCAGGGTCGTTTCCTCGACTCGACACATGGATTCACCGTATTGAGAATTTCACCGAACCAAACGCTGAAGGAAACTACCAGTCAGATCTTGCGCAAGTAGCCATTTATCGCGGAGGAGTTATTCCTTCAGGACCTGGAAGCGGATCGTCTCGCAACTATCTGCCTCACCCCTATTCAGACATGATTTACGCCTTTATAATTGAAGAATATGGTGCCATATTCGGTGGCTTAGGCGTGTTATTTTTATACCTCATTTTACTGTACCGAAGCATACGGACCGCGACACGCTGTCCGAAGCATTTTGGTGGCCTTCTGGCCCTTGGCCTCTCCTTTCTCCTGGTCATGCAAGCCATCATAAACATGGCCGTAGCAGTGAAATTATTCCCAACAACCGGGCAGCCCTTGCCACTGGTAAGTATGGGAGGAACCTCGATAGTATTCACCTGTCTGGCCATCGGTATGATACTGAGTGTTTCGAGAAGCGTGTACAACACTGAAGAGTGGGAGCAAGAAAACGCTGATTCACCTATTGATTCAGACATTAACTCACCAGCCCATGCCTCTTGACCGCATTATCATTAGTGGTGGCGGAACAGGAGGCCACATATACCCCGCCTTGGCTATCGCCGATGAGATACGTCGTCGCAATCCAAACTGCGAGATACTTTTTGTAGGCGCCATCGGGCGGATGGAAATGGAAAAGGTACCGCAAGCAGGGTACCGCATTGAAGGGTTAGACATAGCGGGGTTAGAAAGAAAAATCTTCAGCAAAAAAAATCTTGGATTCTTACCGCGTGTGATACGCAGTGTGCGGAGGTCGAAACAAATCATCAAAGACTTTAACCCACAAGCTGCCATTGGAGTGGGTGGCTACGCCAGTGGTCCGCTGCTTTTTGCTGCAACCAAGAAGCACATAGCGACCCTGATCCAAGAACAAAACTCATATCCTGGAATAACCAACAAAATACTTTCAAAGCGTGTGGATTGCATCTGCACAGGCTTTGAGGAAATGTCGAAATGGTTTCCGAAAGAAAAAACAATCTACACCGGTAATCCACTGCGAAACGTTTTTGGCGGAGGAGCCATTACCGATGCCGACTACAAAGAATTCGGGTTGGAACCTGGAAAGAAAACCCTATTTGTGATGGGTGGCAGTTTGGGTGCAAAATCGCTGAACGACGCCGTGCGACAAGCAGCTGGCATTTGGAAAGACGAAAACATACAAGTGCTATGGCAAACGGGAACACGCTTTTTAGACAGCAACACGAAGTTCGTAGCTGAAAACAATCATGACCATTTGCATCCTATTGGGTTCATCTCCTCGATGAACAAAGCATACGGAATTGCTGACATCATTGTTAGCCGCGCGGGGGCTATGTCGATAGCAGAACTGGCCATGATTGCCAAGCCAACAATACTAGTCCCGTCTCCGCACGTTGCCGAAGACCATCAAACGCACAACGCCAAAGCCATGACCGATAGCGGGGCAGCGTTGCTGATCAAAGATGCAGACGTTGTAAGTACACTCGGAGCTTCAACATCCGCGCTGATGCGCGATGAAAATCGGAAAATACAAATGCGCAATTACATGCAAGTTTTTGCGAAACCACAGGCCGCGGCAACTGTTGTCGACGAGCTACAAAAACTATTGTCATGATCCGATTAACTGAAATTGAAGTCGTTTATTTTATCGGAATTGGTGGAATAGGCATGAGCGCCTTGGCTCGATACTTTCACCAACATGGCAAAACGGTTATGGGATACGACCGCACCTCATCGCCGCTCACTACAGAACTTGAAATGGAAGGAATAAGCGTCCATTTCTCAGACATGGTCAACGACCTGCCCCACATCATTCGGCACACCCCGAAAGAAAAGCAACTCGTTATTTACACACCTGCAATTCCTTCAACACATGGAGAGTTGAACTGGTTTAGAGATAACAGATATGCCGTGCATAAAAGAAGCGAAGTATTGGGGTGGATCACCAACCAAGGAAGAAGCATAGCGGTTGCCGGAACTCACGGAAAAACAACAACTTCGAGCTTTGTAGCTCACCTTCTTTTCTCTTCAGACCACGGATGCAATGCCTTTTTGGGCGGAATTGCCTCGAACTATTCAACAAACTTTCTGTTCTCTAACGCCGATGCGTGGAACGTGATTGAGGCCGATGAATACGACCGCTCGTTTCTAGCCTTGACGCCAGAAATTGCCGTTATAACGTCTATAGACCCCGATCATTTAGACATTTATGGCACAGCCGAAGAGATGCGCAGCACTTACCGAACATTTGCAAAGTGCGTGAAGCCGGGCGGAATACTTTTATTGAATGATCAGATAGATTTCGAAGGATTCTCTGATTACCATACCTACGGGCTGAGCGATCACGCAGATTATCGCTGTTCGCGGATATTGATTGACGGACCAAAAACATATTTCGACTTCGTTTATCCGGAAGGGATAATAGAAGATTTGGAAATTTCGATGCCCGGATTTCACAACCTCAACAATGCATGTGCAGCCATTACAGTTGCTGTTTTGAGGGGTGTTGATGCCAATGAAATAAAGAACGCACTGAAAAGCTTTCGCGGAATTGCGCGCAGGTATGAGTACCATGTAGACACCGAAAACCACGTTTACATCGACGACTATGCGCATCACCCAACAGAAATAACAGCAACCATTAAGGCTGCCCGCGCGAGCTATCCCGACAAAATAATCACAGGAATATTTCAACCACATCTGTTCAGCAGGACGCGTGACTTTGGAGATGAATTCGCTGAAAGCCTTGGTTTACTTGATAAAATAATACTGCTCGACATATACCCAGCAAGAGAAGAACCCATTTTAGGAATTGATTCACAATGGTTGTTGGATAAAATAGTGAGTAACAACAAAAAACTGGTTGCAAAAACCCAGTTATTAGATGCGTTAAAATCCGACCCGCCAGAAGTGCTATTAACACTGGGCGCAGGCGACATTGACCGATTGGCAGGACCGATCAGCGAATGGATGAAAACATTGTAACGAATGAAGAAAATAGTCAATATCAGTTTGTGGGTGCTCCTATTTGCGGGGGTATCGCTGCTGCTTGGCTTTTCTTTGGCTGAAAGGAAAGATGCGCGTTGTTGGAAAATTGAAGTAGAAGTAGAACAACTGAGCGGTTTGTACTTCATAGATGCTGACGCAGTAAAAGCGCAACTACTGTCACTCGGCGATCCCATTTTAGGTACACTCCTCGATTCTCTTGATATCTCCAGAATGCATGAAGCATTGATGTTGATGCCTTCGGTTAAAAACGCAGAAGTATTTACATCGAACGACGGTCGCTTGAATGTAGAAGTCTCTCAAAGAACACCGCTATTCCGCATCTTGAACAACGACGGCAGCAGTTTTTATGTCGATGTCGACGGAAGAAGAATGCCCCTAAGTTCGGAATACACCGCACGCGTCCCTATTCTAACAGGAGCTGTAAACATTCCATTCAGCGTGCTAGAATCGAATGCCGCGAGAGAAGCTTTACTTGAAGACGCCATAGAACTTTTTCGTTTTATTGAAGCCGACCCATTGTGGAGTGCCCAAACCGAGCATATTGTGGTAACCAATCACAACGAATTTGAGATTGTACCTCGTGTAGGGGCTCACCGCATACTTTTGGGAAACACAGATCATTTGTACGATAAGTTTGCACGCTTACGTTCATTTTATGACGCCATGGTGCTTGAGAACAATTTGAATAAATACAAGAGAATCAACCTGAAATTCAGAAATCAGGTGGTTTGCGAACGATACTTTTAACCTGCCGGTAATGACACAAAACACAACATCACAAAACCAATCGGAACAGCCGATCGATCAGTCTGACATCATTGTTGGACTTGACATAGGCACCACCAAAATAGCATGTTTGGTTGGTCGTAGAACAGAGAACAACAAAGTTCATTTGCTTGGTTACGGCATCAGTGAATCGCTCGGTGTAAATCGCGGAGTGGTATCGAATATTGAGAAAACAGTAGCTTCTATTCGCACGGCAATAGCTGAGGCGGAGAAGAACTCTGGTGTTGAAATAAAAGTGGTGAATGTAGGTATTGCCGGACAACACATCAGCAGCATACAACACCGCGGTTTGTTGACGCGCAACAATTTGGAAGATGAGATCAGCAAAAGCGACATTGAAGCTTTGATCAACGACATGACCAAGTTGAGCATGAATCCTGGAGAGCAGATCATTCACGTTTTGCCGCAGGAGTACACCGTAGACAACGAGCAAGGCATCAAAGACCCTGTCGGGATGTCGGGAATTCGTTTGGAGGCAAACTTCCACATCATTACAGGTCACGTTGCAGCAGCGCGTAACATATACCGCTGTGTAACGAAGGCAGGTTTGCAGGTAGACAACTTGGTATTGGAACCGCTCGCATCGTCGGAGGCTGTATTAACTGAAGAGGAGAAAGAAGCAGGTATTGCATTGGTTGACATAGGTGGTGGAACAACAGACATTGCCATCTTCCAAGATGGTATCATTCGTCACACAGCAGTTATTCCTTTTGGAGGTAACGCTATTACCGACGATATAAAGCAAGGCTGCACCATCATGCGCTACCAAGCTGAAATGCTTAAGAAGAAGTTTGGTTCTGCCTTGTCGCTGGAGATGAAAGACAACGACGTTGCCGTTATTCCAGGTTTGAAGGGGCGTGAGCCAAAAGAGATAAAGCTTACCACCTTGGCATCAATCATTCAGGCCCGGATGGAAGAAATCATTGAGCACGTTTACTTCGAAATAAAGAGTTCAGGCTTTGAGAAGAAACTTATTGGTGGTATTGTTATCACCGGAGGTGGAAGCCAGATGAAGCACATCACTCAACTCTTTCAATACGTAACAGGCATGGATTGTCGCATTGGCTATCCAAACGAGCACGTTTCGAAATCACCGAACAAAGAATTGTTTTTGCCAATGTTCTCAACGGGTATTGGATTGGTGATGAAAGGTTTCGAAGGACACTCCACACATGTCAGCGAATCGAAACCTGTTGAAAAAGAGGTTAAACCACTTGACACACCAGTTGAGCAACCAGTTGTAAAGCAAGAGAAACGAGGCATGACCGCTTTCTTGAACGCCGTTCGCGACTGGTTTGATACTGAAGAAGAATAATTGTTTTGTAGCTAGAATATGAGAAAGCCCGCTTGTCGGGCTTTTTTTTATGGAGCACACGGGTTGCCAAAGTAATTCAAGAACTCCAGCATATCAGAAACATTTACTAATCCATCTCCATTAAAATCAGCCTGACAAGAAATCGAAGGCTGAATGCCCAACGAAGCGCATGGAGGCACAGCATTGGTGTCGACATTCATTCCCGAAGTGCATAAACCACACATCTCACGTTTCATGAAGCAGGAAGCGCGTGAAACCAGCGACAACTGCGGCCAAGTGCAGTGGCCCAACGAAAGCTGAACAGTGTTTAACTCACTGCAAATACCATTCGCTGTGAGCGACTGATAAATCAGCGATGACCCATGTGCCGTTGGGAAACTTGTGCAGCCTAAACAGCCAAGCAAATATCCAGACCCATAGGGAACAACGCAATCTCCGTCATCATGAAAAGAGATCACAGGAATTGTAGCTCCTTCGAGAACAGATACATTTGGCACAGCGCCACAATCATTCACGACACCACGAATTGTAACATCAACATTTAAGTCATTTCCAGAAGTAAATAAACCACCCGATGTAGCCTCAGCATTCGGAGCGAAGGCATTCGCTTCCTGCTGATCCAGGAAAGTGGTGCATAGGGCCGTTATTGACCCCGCGCTTTGTCCGCCAACAAACACCCATTGCTCATCAATCCCATACACATCTTGCTCCGAAACAAGAAATCTAAGTGCAGCATGGGCATCTTGCACGGCATTGTATGCTGCAGTGCGAATCGCATTGTTTAACCCACCGCATACGCCACAAATAAAGATTCCCGCGTTCGGGTCACACCCCCACCCCAGTCGGTAGGTTATGGTGGCAGCTACAAATCCACGTTTTGCGAATTCGTTGCACATAAAATTCATTTCATTGCGAGAACCAGATTGAAATCCACCACCGTGGATCATCACGATTAAAGGACGATTGGCAACAGGATCAATGCCAGGATCGGGCATCCAGACATCCAATTTAAGCGATTGCTCAACGCCAGTTAACTGATGCGTTGCTACCGCATACTCAACATTTGAAGCAACAACCACCTCCTCATCGGTGAAAATCGGCGAATTGCTGTAACGTTCCGAAAGACATTGGTTTTGAGCTGAAAGAGCTAAGGCAGTGCAGAGGCACAAACAAAATAAAATTAGTCGCATCGCATTTGGTTCGGGATATTGAAGATACGCAAACCCATTCAATAAGAAACCTTTTGTAGGATTCAACGTAGGAAAACGGTAAGAAATCGCCTACACTTAAAATTTCAAGCTATGAATATGTTCTTTACCCTGATCACAGCTACAATCATTGGAGCCACTGGATCATTGCAACCCGCAAGCTCAAAGCATGTCTTAATCCACGGAAGCACAGTAGAGCAAGTTTACAACACCGACAATGTGGCCAATGCTCCAGAAGTATGGGTTATTATCAATCGCGACGACGAAGAGCTATATTGTGCCTTTAAAACAGATTCGAAAGGAGAATATGAGTTCAACCTTCCTGTTGGTCACCGCTATGAGTTACTGTATGGAGGAGAGGACTTCGTAAACAAAAAAGTCATAATTGATGCCACCGACACTCCGGAAGTGCGCCGCGGACATACTGTAAAAATGAACATGTCGTTATTTCGTCCGATTGAACAAGTAGACTATTCAGTGCTAGAAAACCCTCTTGCCGAATTCAAATACGACAAGATGAGTAAGTCATTGTCACCAGACATGATACAAGTTGAAGATATGCTTTTCGCTATCGACAAAGTTTACCGCAAATCGGAAAAAGCTGCGAAAAAGAAGAACTAGCCTAATATTGCGCGAACCATTTCGTTGATTGCTTTGCCATCGGCTTTGCCGGATAGCTCTTTTGAAGCTACGCCCATCACTTTGCCCATATCAGCCATAGATACTGCTCCAACACGTGCGATGATTTCTTCCATGTGTGTGCGAAGGTCTTCAGTCGACATCTGCTCTGGGAGGTAGGCTTTGATAAATTCGGCTTGCGACATCTCTTCGTCGAACAGGTCTGGGCGACCTTGCTCCTTGTAAATTGTTGCAGCCTCGATGCGTTGTTTATAGAGCTTGTTCAACACCTTCATGGCACCAGCATCATCAACTGAACCGTCAGCGCCTTCTTTGGTCATTTCAAGCATCAATTTCGCTTTCACATCACGCAAGGCGGATAATTTACTCGCTTCGCGGGCCTTCATTGCCGTTTTGATGTCTTCGTTGATTTGTTCAGAGATCGTCATAATAGAAAGTATTGTCTTCAAAAGTACAAAAGGCAGCACGACAATTTTGATTATTTAATCATAAAAAAAGGGGTCCGATGAGAACCCCTTTTCTATGTGTATTAACCTTATCAGTCTACATTGCGATGCAGGTAGCTATTGTCTTCTTTTAGTTGTGCTCTTTTGTTGCCATCGCCATCATTCTCTTCACTGAGAGAAAATTTAGAAACGATGCTCTCTGACGAGTGTGGCGTTTCGTCGAGGGTGATGTTTCGGCGCATGAAAGCAGGCTCATTTTCAAGATCGTTGATTCCGCTTGGAGACTTCAACCTCATAGTCAGTTCGCGGACACGTTGTTCACGTTCGCGGTTACGTGCTATCAGTTCTTGGCGGGAAGGACGATCATCTTCTATTTCGCGTTTTTGTTCAGCGATAGGAAATGAATCCGTTACCTCATCGGCATTGCGCATGATTTCACTACCGTCTAAAGACAAAAAGCGAAAGGGTGTCGACTCTTCTTGTTTCTTTTCTTTCTCTTCAAATCGCAATGCATCAAACTCTTGATTGCGAAGGTGGATTTCGTTGTCTTCTACTTTTGCTTCAGGGGCCGACCATTCTTCCTCTATTGCATTCAAATCTGCAGCATCGATATCTTCTTCAGTGAAAAGCTGAGGCTGTTCTTCCTTCTTCAAAGGGATGTCGAAAGTAAACTCCACCGAGCTTTCTTCTTTCGAAATGATTGGATCTACTGGAGCTGCAGGTACGCTCGTAGTTTCTTGTGCTTCAACTTTCAAGAATGGTTCTTCTTCAATGTTGCTTACAGGCTTAGAAACTTCAGTTGGCGATGTAGTAGGGCTTACAAGCTCTCTCGCATTATCTGTAGGCAAGTACATTTTCTTCACTGCAGGTTGAGCAGCAGGCATGCCTGAATCTACCTTGTTGGTTTTGAAACCGGTGGCTATCACTGTAACACAAAGATCTGATCCCAGGGAAGCATCGTTTCCGTATCCCCAGATAACCTCTGCACTTTGTCCGGCGCGTTCTTGAATATAATCCGTGATTTCGGTGATTTCATCCATGAGAACTTCATCTTCACCAAACGTGATGTTAAGCAATACGAAGTTCGCACCGGTGATGTCGTTGTCGTTCAACAGAGGCGACTCAAGGGCTTGAGCCACAGCCATCATAGCTCTACCTTCACCAGAAGCTTTTCCACTTCCCATGATGGCCACGCCGCTGTTGCGCATTACGGTGTTGACATCGTTCATATCAACGTTGATCTCACCCGTAAGTGTTATTACCTCTGCAATGCCTTTTGCAGCAGTGCACAATACCTCATCAGCGTGATCGAAGGCGCGCTTCAACGGCAAATTACCGTATAGTTCACGAAGCTTATCGTTGCGAATCACCAAAAGTGTATCTACCGCTTCACGCATTTCTTCTAGACCATCTTCCGCTTGTTGTCCGCGACGTTTCCCTTCAAAAACAAAAGGAATGGTCACAATACCAACAGTTAGAATTCCCATTTCACGTGCTGCACGAGCGATAACGGGTGCGGCACCTGTTCCGGTTCCACCGCCCATACCGGCAGTTACGAAAACCATCGTTGTGTTTCCGCCGATAATGGCTTTCACGTCATCAAGGTTCTCAACTGCAGCGTTGCGTCCGACTTCTGGGATTGATCCAGCTCCACGACCCATGGTTAAGGTTTCCCCTAGTTGGATTTTGATTGGCACTGGACTAGAGTCCAACGCTTGCGAATCTGTATTGCAGACAATGAAATCAACACCTTTGATTCCTTGCTCGTACATGTAGTTAACGGCATTGCTTCCGCCACCACCTACACCGATCACTTTGATGATCGAAGATTGCTCTCGCGGTAAATCAAACCGCATCATATCAAAAAACTGGTCTTCCATGGAATGAATATTTAACTGAAAATGAGGACGTTCCTATAAAAACAGACAGTCCACGTCAGTGTAGGCAAGAAAATAAATATTCGTGCAGCAAACGCAAGAAGTTTTGAAAACGATTCACTCCCGAATGTTGAAAAGTGGAGGGTGTTGGAATTAGGTTTTTACGAACCTGCATTTCGCAGCATGTCGGAATTGATTCAAACCAGACTTTCACATCAGATTTCGGGCTGCTTTGACAACCATTACAACCCCGGCAAAAACCATGGCAGCGGTTACCCAGATGAGGAATTGCCTGTTGGTCATTTTATGCAGCATTTTCTTCCCGAGATAGTTACCCAAAAAAGCACCTACTCCGATGGCCAATCCTGCCGTAAGC
>JANRAA010000193.1:2588-3974 GCA_030728235.1 Flavobacteriales bacterium | reverse complement strand
ACGATTATTTGGCTGAATTTGAAAAAGCCGGCATGATGGCTACTGGAAAAAATCCAGAGTCGGGATTGGTTGAAGTAGTTGAAATTCCAGAACACCCATGGTTTGTTGGAGCGCAGTTTCACCCAGAGTATAAAAGCACGGTAGACAAGCCACACCCGCTTTTTGTAGCCTTTGTGAAAGCAGCTAAGAAGCAAGCAATTTCGAAAGAAGCGAAATAAGATTTACTCTTGATCGAGTATTTCTTCTTGCCAAGTATCTTGTGGTGCAGATTTCTTTAATCCTTGCAGCACGAGCATAGCCACCCCTGCTCCTATTCCGACTGAGATCACAACCGATAGAAAACTCCATCCCAGGTTATCTGGTGCAAAGGTATTGACGAGCATCGGCGCGATAAAAAATGCAGAAATGTAGGTTGGTACGAGGTAGGCGCACGCACCAATCAACTGCCACAACCACGTTTTCTGTTTGTACTGAATCGCTGCCTTTTTGTAGGTTCTGATGATCCAGATGACCAAAAGTATTTCGAGCATAGCTATTTAGGTAAAGATCTGACAAAGAAACAAAAGAAAAACCCAAAGAATACGACTCCAGACTGCACTTCGAGGAAAGACTCAAAAAGCATATTTAACCCCAATAGAAGCAGGAATGAAAAGAAAAGGAAATCGCGATGGCGGAGCGCTATGCGGAATCCTGCTGCCATGATGACCATCAATAAGACCATACCCAGCCAGCCAAACTCAACACCAGACTGCAAAAATTGGTTGTGTGGATTTAGCTCTTTCTTATAGGCATACGACTCTCCGTCTGCCAGATAATGTTCTTTGAGCACATTGGTTACATCACCAGTGCCTACGCCCATTGGTTGTTCAACCATTACTTTTAAAGCTGTTTCCCAGGCTACAACCCTGCCTCCAGAAGAAGAGGTTGCCTTCACTTCTTCGCCATCATTATTCGCTGCTTGGTTCAACGTTGTCACCTCTTCCAATCGGCGTTGAGCATTGGGTGAAAACAACACTACACTGGCGAACAAAGCGCCATTTAGCAGCAAATACACAAGTCCTTGCATCGATCGCTTCCTGCGCAGCAGCAGCAAAGTCACCAAAAGCAAAGCGAGTAGCGCACACAAATACCCTGCTTTCGATGAAAGAAGAGCGATATGCAATACAAGCAAGGCAGCGGTTATGTGATGCACCCACGGCTTGCCAAGGGCAAACATATGTCGGGAGTACATTCGTCCGAGTACAACTAGTCCGAACGCCATATACGTGGCCAAATAAGTGGGATGAAAAAACCACGCTAGCTTGTCGTAATAGAAAGCACCAACATCACCAGTTTCATAGAATATCCACAGAGCTCGGCCGAGACTAATGCCTGTGAAAAGCAGAC
>JANRAA010000193.1:0-2488 GCA_030728235.1 Flavobacteriales bacterium | reverse complement strand
GTTTCATAGAATATCCACAGAGCTCGGCCGAGACTAATGCCTGTGAAAAGCAGACATCCCCACACGAAGGCGAGCAATACGTTGAAGCGTTGTCGGATTTCAATGTTCGGTTGCAGACCCCAAATTACAGGAAACAGCAAAAGAGAAACCTTGATCTCCATGTTAAACAGCGCGGCTTGGGTATCATCACTCCATCCGAACCAGAAAAAATTGAAGAGGTAATACAGTGCGATTAGTCCAAAAACTGAGAAACCGTCTCCGGCTTTCGTTTCTCCTGCGCTTATTTGACGGCGGCGTTCTGCAAACAAAAAAAACGAAGCAATCACCCACAACCCTATGATTGGCGGTACCATTTTTTTGCTCACAGGCAGCAGCAGAGCTATTGCTGTGGTGAGGTAGCCATGAATGGGTGCAATGGTTTGGTAGAGCCTTGTTTTCAACTAGCGCGTGGTTTCAAGCCGAGACGAGCGCGGCTTAAGACGCAAGATAGCAAACCGAACGATACCCTCAAGATATCCGAGACCGTAGCTTACATGTAAAATGAAAAATGCCAACACCACACCTCCCAGCAGCGCCGAGGAAGTCCGAGCTGCCATAGCAGCCCCCATAGCCACCAAAAACCACAATACAAGCGCACTTGCGAAAACACTCCAGAAAGCAGGAAACGCAAAACCCAACAAAATCAATGAAACCATTGTGAAAACAAATATTGCAGGCACCAATTGTCTGACTGTTGTAACAGTCTTGTGTTTCACATTGACAAACACCTTCCAATAGCCATATTGGCGGTACTGCTTAAATAGCTTTTCGAAGCTGCTTCTAACAAAATACTTCGAGCGAATGCTCGGATCGAACCAGATTTTGTCGCCACTTGCTAAAATGCGGTAATTGAATTCATCGTCTTGGTTGCGCACCAAATCGGTATCAAACAATCCTACTTTATTAAAAACTTCTCGGCGGTAAGCTCCAAAAGCAACGGTATCTACATATCCCGGTTGTCCGCCAGTGCGAAAGCGAACATTGCCCACCCCAAAAGGCGAAGACATCGCTTTCGCTATGATTTCAGCACCACGGTTTTCGTTGACATGGTCTAAAACACCACCTACACAAGCCACCTCAGGGTGGTCATTGAGAACATTTATGCAGTTCGATATATAATCGGGAAACATTTCAGCATGAGCTCCAAGGATGATAACCACATGGCTATCTGACGCTTGAATCCCTATGTTCAAGGCTTGGGGAGTATGTCTTTCGGGGTTATCGAGCATATGCACGTTCTCCCATCGCTCGTTCCAACTGCTTAGTACAGCGCGTGTCTTATCTGTGCTACGACCATCGGCCACAAACACTTGAATAAGTTCCAATGGGTAATCTTGAGCGAAGATGGATGAAAGGCAATTTCCAATATACGATTCCTCATTGTAGCAAGGAATGACCACAGATACTCTAGTTTTATGCATAGGGCCAAATTTAGCAAACTGACAGAGAAAGCCTACACATAATCGAGTGAAAATCTTTCACGTTCATCAGTTGAAATCGCACAGACACCACATGCATGAACAAGGTAAAAGAAGACATCACACATCACACCTAAACTTTTATCTATGTTCAAGTTAATACCCTCACTCTTTTTGAGTGCAATAGCCTTTCATGGGCTCGGTCAGCAATTCAACGCTGTAGTCGCAACATCATCTATGGATTTTCTTTCATCTGGCCTCGAATTAGAAAATTGTCACCTAATCGTTGGAGGTTTCACCAGCGGCATGGGAGAAACAGGAAACGACATTATGCTCATCCGTGTGAATCATCTTGGTGAACGCGTGTGGACAAAATCGCTTGCATCACCTGGCGAAGACGCACTTAACACCATTAAAACTTACGATAGCGAACACTTTTTGTATGCCGGTATTTTGGATAGCGAGACATCTGGCAGCGAAGGAGCTTTTGGCATGTTGGACATCGATGGCAACCTAGTTTGGCAGCTCACCATTGGCGGAAATTCGAACGAAGAAGTAACAGACATGACCGTGTGCAACGATGGTAAAATATTCGTCGCTGGCAATACCACCTCTTATGGAGAAGGTGATCAAGATGTATTTATAGCGCTAGCAGATGCTACCGGTCATCTCGAATGGTCGAAGATTTACGGTACACCGATGTACGAAAAAGTACTCGGCTCTGCCTGCGATCTAGATGGTAACCTTTACATCTGGGGCCATCAAAACGGAAGTGAAACAAGCGGTTACGACACATTCATCATGAAGTTCGACACCAACGGCGATGAAGTATGGAACAAACATTTCTCATTGCAATCGAATGAATTGGCATGGGACATTTTGCTCACTCCAAACGGTGATCTGCTGTTAAGCGGAGATACCAATAGCAATGGAGAAGGTCAAAATGATATTTTTCTTATCCGCATGAATACAGATGGTGACGTATTGTGGTCGAAAACATTCGGCAGCTTCGCAAGTGAACACGGCACTGC
>JANRAA010000192.1:9619-21604 GCA_030728235.1 Flavobacteriales bacterium | reverse complement strand
AAGTAGCAGTTGAAACTTTGATTCAGCTGGTTGGGCACGATTGCGGATAATCATAGCTTACTTGAAACAAGTCGTCTTGTCGCTTTGCCTTCGATTTCTGAGCGGGCGCCGCAGTGAAATCCTTAACCGCAATCAACTCTTCACTTTCAGCAAGAAAAAAAAAAGAAAAAAGCACACATATCTATCCAATAGAATTTCCACCTATTCACTGACTTAATCCTTCAATGTAAAAAATGTCTCTTTTCTACATTTCTCAAAAAATAAAGCCCCAGTTAAGGGGCTTGGTTTTAGCATCCCTGCTAATGGGGGCAGCAGGGTTGAACCTGATTGAAAATGTTTTCTTTCCGCAAGAATAAGAAGGTTGCAAATCAGCAATACTTCTCAGATATACGCGGACTTCAATTCTATGAAAACATTTCCTTCACTTTCTGAAAGAATCCTTTGTCTCTATAACTAGGGTTGGGCTTGAAATTGTCGGCGTCCCTCAACTTTTCAAGCTGTGCCTGCTCGTCACTGCTGAGCTTCTGCGGGGTCCATACGTTGATGTTCACAAGCAAATCTCCGTTGCCATAACTGTCTACAGCTGGCAAACCTTTGCCTTTCAGTCTGACAATCTTTCCGCTCTGCGTGCCCGGATCAATTTTGATCTTCGCACGCCCGTCTACCAATGGTACTTCGGTGCTAGCGCCCAAGGCGGCATCTGCAAAATTGACATATAAGTCATAATGCAGGTTTTTGCCGTTTCTCTTCAGTACGTCGTGCTCCAATTCCTCAATCACGACGAGCAAATCACCGTTTACACCTCCAAATGGGGCTGAGTTTCCATACCCTGCCATGCTCAGTTGCATGCCGTCTTCAACCCCTGCAGGAATATTGATGGTCACCACTTCTTCCTGGCGGCGCATGCCGAAATCGTCGGTGTCTTTTGGTTTGCTGCGGATTGATTTTCCAGTTCCACCACATGTCGGACAAGTCCCTGTAGTTTGCATCTGACCCAAAAAAGTATTGGTCACTCTGCGCACTTGTCCAGCTCCACCGCACGTGCCACAATCGGTATAATCCACGCCGTCGGCGGGAACCAGCTTTAACACTTTCACTTTCTTCTGAACGCCAGCAGCAATCTCCTCCAAGGTGAGTTTCACTTTGATGCGCAGGTTGGTGCCTTTCATCTGTCGGGCACGTCCACGTCCACCGCCACCTCCAAATCCGCCGCCGCCACCAAAGGCACCGCCGAAAATATCACCAAACTGGCTAAAGATGTCGTCCATGTTCATGCCTTGGCCACCGCCAAAACCTCCCGCTCCGCGCGCTCCCGCATGTCCAAACTGATCGTACTGCCTGCGCTTTTGAGCATCACTTAGCACTTCATACGCCTCTGCTGCTTCTTTAAACTTGTCTTCAGCAGACGCGTCACCAGGATTTTTATCCGGGTGAAACTTGATCGCTAACTTGCGGTAAGCTTTTTTGATCTCTCCTTCATCGGCCGTTCGGCCTACGCCCAACACTTCATAGTAATCTCTTTTTGCCATAACGTTCTCTTACTGTCCGACCACTACTTTAGCGTATCTGAGTACATTTTCATTGATGAAATATCCTTTCTCAACCACATCCACCACTTTGCCTTTCAAATCGTCGCTAGGCGCTGGGATGTTGGTAATTGCTTCGTGGTATTCGGTGTCAAAGGTTTGGCCCATGCTGTCCATTGGTTTCAAACCTTTCATCTCCAGTATGTTCCGCATTTTATTGTGAATGATCACAAACCCTTCTTTCAAAGCAGCGTGATCTTCACTCATTTCGTTGGCCTTAATGGCACGTTCAAAATCATCCAAAACAGGAAGCATGGCTGAAATGATATCGCCTGAAGCCGTGCGAATCAAATCTATTCTTTCACGCTGGGTACGTTTGCGAAAGTTGTCGAATTCCGCATATAATCGGGTGTAACGATCTTTCCACTCTGCGGCATCATCAACAATTTTCGCTTCTGTCTCCTCCGCGTTGTCCATTTCTTGTTGCTCTTGTCCGAGTTCTTGCTCGTTTTCCAATTCGTTGTTCTCTTCGTGGTTCATTTCGTGTTTCTTTTCTCGTCGCCCCTTTTTCAAAAAAGCTGCCAATGCCTGAAATCCGTCAAACTGTCATAGGTACACGGCGATGTGTCCATTTTTGACAGCGCGAAGGTGACAATTTTGGATTAAAAACAAGTTGTCCCTTTAACTTTTTATGTGGCAAAGTCCATTATAATTCATCATGCCAACGGCATGGATGTGGAAGACTGTTTTGATTTGTAAGAGGCTAACGAACTTGAATGAAAGATAGATAACAACAATTTATACCATTTTTGGGCTGATAATAGCGCAGTAAGGATTAACGGGTAGTGGCACCAAGACTAAATTCGGTTCAAGATCTCATTGAATTATAGAAATTCCAAATTGCAAACCGGCATTGTACAAATGTTCAATGGTGGTGTGCTTAACAACTGCTGAAGCACCCCATCGAACTGTTGGTACCGCTCTGATCAATATTTTTGGGAAAAGCTGGTATTCAATCCCTGAACCAAGATATGGGGTAAGATTGAAAAGATTGCTCCTAGATGAGAGTCCAATATTTCGAGACAGTATTCTACCATCTTCGAAATATTGAAAAAGGGTCAATTCAGAATCCAACCTCATTTCAGGAGTAACGCCCATACTAGCAATGAACTTAAACCGACCTTTTGTTGATCTGTAGTTTAAACCAATGGGTATGCCAATATACCTGTAGTTATGTTCTGTCCTAAAATGCGTAATATCATTTACTAAACTATAGAAATATCCGGAATCGTAAATCAGAGGATCGTAATCAAAAACTTCTTTTGGCGTTTGATATCCACGTGAGCTGTGCGACAAACCAATCTCTATCGACCAACGCTCATTCACTTCTTGTCCGACATAAATCCCCTTGGTATCCCCATACTTTGCAATTGGGTTTTCTTTGTTTAATCGACGTATATTTTTTTCCAAGTCTGGGTTATGTTCGCCTTTTGATATGACGTTCGCATATTCTGGTGAATAATAAACACCCCAATAGATTTTGTTTTTGGTATTTTGAACAATGAGGAATTTATCATTCTGAGTCAATCCAACCAATGGACATAGCAGCAGAATTGTTGTTATGAGTTGTATCGTTGGGTAGATTGACAGCAGCACTTTTCTAGTTTTATTGTTCAATGTTCTTATTGTGAGAAGGAAGAATAGAAAAGAATCACCCCTCTAAACTAAAAGTACAAAGAAATTTATTCGCACAAAGTAAAATAGGATGATTCAATTCTATTTCATTTTCCAGTTTGCTTTACTGCTAATTATTCATTTCGCGATATTGATTCATCGAAATTTTCAAATAGGCCAAGATGGTCGAAAATCAATCTTTAAGATGTCTTGATTTATAGTTTCAATCTGGCTTTATTAGACAATCAATGTTATACCCGCCATTTCCGCTTGATTGTTCTTCAAGAAGGCATAGGTAATGGAGTCTACCTTGCAATCAATGAATTGGACTTTCTTAAACTTCATGTTGTTTTTGAAGAAGGTATTGACGATGGTTGCATTTTCGAATTTGACATTGTGAAAACCGCAATGCTCGAAATGACAGTCTTCTAATGTGCCTGTAAATACAATGTTACTTAGGTTCGACTTTAAAAACTTAGTGAATTTCCATTTTGCTTCTAGTGCGACATTGCGCTCAAAATTGGTCTCTATTATTTCAGCACCTGAAAAATCTGCCTGTGAAAAATTGCATCTTTCAATGTTGCTCTTGAAGAATTCAGCGTCGATGAATGAGCATCTGAGAAAAGCATTGTTGGATAAGTTTGAAGACTGAATTTTACTATCTCGAATTTCTGAACCAGAAAAGTCACACTGTTCGATGTTGTTTTTTCCCAAGATCAATCCCGACAAATCAGCATTCAAAAACTTGCAGTTCTTCATGTTCGAAGAGCTGAACTTCTCCTTGAGATTCTTCAAACCTGAAAAGTCTGCGTCGGACCAGTTCCCTTGCGACATGTCCCAATTCCAATCTGCTTTCTGTCGGTTTTGGTTTGTGTGAGTTTCTGCCGATCTCTTGAATGGTTCAGGTTCAGACTTCTCGATCTCCTTCTCCAATGTCAGGTTGGCGAAATAGTTAAGATCAACTCTGAGGATCTCTGCAAGTCGGTTTAACATTGTTATGCCTGGCATCGATTCACCGCGTTCCCATTTTCCAACCGCTTGTGGACTGATGGCAACTTGATTTGCAAGCTCGGCTTGCGAGAGGTTCATGTTCTTTCTGGCAACAACGATCTTATTGCCGATGGATTTCGAATTAAGCATCATATCAGTATATTTTTGTGATGCCACAAAGGTATTTTGAGCCATTTCCGACTTCCAATAAATTTACGCTACTATTGGTTGTCTTTACGCTACCATTCGTTGTTTTCTGACATCCATTGGTAGTTTCGCACAGATTTGTAGCCTTAGATCCGAACGAGTGCCTTGGGAAGTAAGAATATGGACATTATCTGCGTCAATAACAGGATTTATGCTGCCTTGTTATTCCGTTGAAGGCTAATTTTCCTTTCGTCAATAAACCTTGTTTGGCGATACCAATTAAGGTCATCAACAAAAAACCGCCAATCTTTCGAAAGGCGGTTTTCAAAATTTGCATGAGCCGATTTTAGAACGACTTCACGTGTTTGTCTATTTCTGTATGAAGAGCCATACCGCGCATGTCTTTCGCAACGATTATTCCCTTCTCATTGATCAAGAAACTCATCGGAATTGAATGTACACCGTAGCGGTCGGCAGCGGCGTTCGACCAACCTAGCATGTCACATACATGGTTTTTCCATACCAACTTGTCTTGAGCGATAGCGCCAGTCCATGCATCTTTGGTTTTATCCAGCGATACGCTAAACACCTCAAAGCCTTTGGCAGACTTCCACTTTACAGATTTGTATTTGTTGTATGCATTTACCACGTTCGGGTTTTCGCGGCGACATGGTCCACACCATGATGCCCAAAAATCAATAAGAACCAATTTTCCACGTAGGCTAGAAAGCTTAATGTTCTTTCCGTCAACACCCATCATCTCGATTTCTGGAGCAAGATCCCCAATGTTGGTTCCCTCAGCTGGGAGGTTGCTGTATACAGCCATTTTCTTGGCTACAACAGGTGCTGAATTCCATTCAAATCCGAAGATTGAAAAGACGAGTAGGGCAGGTAAAATAAGAGCTTTCAGTTTCATAAAATTCAAATGAGGAATAAATATACAAAGTTGACTCGCGACTTCCAAAGATCATTCCAAACGTTTACAATCTTTGGCACATTCTATTAAATACGTTCAATTTGTGCTCCTATTGCCCTCAATCGCTGTTCTATGTTTTGATATCCTCTATCAATCTGACTGATGTTGTGAATTGTCGACTCACCATCCGCTGAAAGCGCGGCAATTAAGAGTGATACGCCAGCCCGAATGTCAGGAGAGGTCATGGTAACACCACGTAAAGGAGTTTTACGTTCCAAGCCTATAACTGTAGCGCGATGCGGATCGCAAAGTATTATCTGCGCTCCCATGTCGATAAGCTTATCGACGAAGAAAAGACGGCTCTCAAACATCTTCTGGTGTATAAGTACGCTGCCTCTGGCCTGGGTGGCGGTTACAAGTACAATCGACAGCAAATCGGGTGTGAAGCCTGGCCATGGGGCATCCGATACGGTGAGTATCGAACCGTCAATGAAGGTGTCGATCTCATAAATGTCTTGCGATGGGATGTAAATGTCGTCGCCTCTGCGTTCGAGGTTGATGCCGAGTCTTTGAAACACGCTCGGTATCACACCAAGTTCGTCGAAAGCGGTGTTTTTAATGGTGAGCTCGCTCCGGGTCATGGCGGCCATTCCGATGAATGAGCCGATCTCAATCATGTCGGGTAAACAGCGGTGCTCACACCCTCCGAGGTAATCAACACCTTCAATGGTAAGTAGGTTTGAACCTATGCCCGATATCTTCCCGCCCATGCGATTGATCATCTTGCTCAGTTGCTGCAAATAGGGTTCGCAAGCGGCGTTGTAAATGGTGGTCGTGCCTTTGGCAAGCGATGCTGCCATAACGATGTTGGCTGTGCCTGTTACCGATGCTTCATCAAGCAACATAAACGCTCCTTGCAATTTGTCGGCAACCACGCGGTAAAAGCTCTCACCAGCATCGTATGTGAACTTGGCGCCGAGGTTCTCAAACCCGATGATGTGGGTGTCGATGCGTCGACGTCCGATCTTGTCTCCACCCGGACGAGGCATAAAGGCTTTTCCGAATCGCGCCAATAGCGGACCCATGATCATGATCGAACCACGCAGGCCTGAACCTTTGCGCTTGAAATCGTCTGACGTTAGGTAGTCGATGTTGATGTTGTCGGCCTGAAATATACAGGTGTCGCGACTGATGCGGTCTATCTTCACACCCAAATCTCCCAATAAGTCAATCAACTTATTGACGTCGATGATGTCGGGAATGTTCGAGATGGTAACCTTCTCTGGCGTTAGCAAAACCGCACTGATAATTTGTAGGGCCTCGTTTTTGGCACCCTGCGGAATTATCTCTCCTTTGAGCTGGTGTCCGCCTTGTATTTTAAAAGTATTCATGGTCTATCTTTTCGGCCATGAAGATTCTAAATAAGGGGCAATACGAGATGAAGAATGATAAAACTTATCGACAAGAAACAATGAATAGCGAGGGTTATCGCTTTCTTGGCATCTTGCGTTTGTTGTTTTTCTTCTTGATGACTCCGTTGTTAACGGGGTTCGACGCGTTTTGACGGTTGATTTCATTCACACTAACCAACTCCGCGCCTTCCGGAAGAGAAAGTTTGTTAGCCGATAATTCTTTGAGCTGATTTGCGATCAAAGCGTCTTCAACAGATGAACGGTTGTAGGTGATGTAATGGCGCTTCATCAAATTGCCGATGGCCATGGTGAAGGCTACCTTTTCTTCTCCGTCTTCCATCGCGCTGCACTTGTTGATCATTTCTTGAACGATCTTACCATAGTGTCCGTAGCGAATGTTACCACCCGGGTAACTCACGCGGTCGGGCTTGGCTTGCAGGGTTTCTCTTTCTGGAATAGGGTATGGAGAGTCGACATCCAATTTGAAGTCCGACATGATGTGCAAGTGATCCCACAATTTGTGGTTGTAATCTTCAATGTCACGAAGGTGAGGAAACAACTGTCCCATAACGCTGATGATGGCACGCACAACTTTGTTGCGCTCTTCACGATCGGCGATAGACAATGCAAAACTCACCATTTGGTGAATGTTACGTCCGTATTCAGGAATCACGAGGTCAGAGCGCTCGCTGTTGTATGGTAAAAATGATTGGTCGTTAATCATGGTGCAAAGGTACACATTAATAAATCACTTTGATGCAAAGGCTGCTTGGCGAGTTTTGTAGACTTTGAACAACACGAGCGGAAACCCGTTGGCTTCCATTTTCGGAAATTCAAGGAATAAACGTCCGTTCAAATTCGCTGATTGCTCATCTGTTTTGATCATACTCAGCGTTTGTGGGTCAATCCATTCGATGGTGTACTTGGTAAGCGGACCCATCGATGACAGTCCGATTTTGCCCCCTCCTTTCTGAGGAGTTATGGTTTCGGCTTTGCGATACACATCGGGTAAGACATTTCCGAGAACATCGAGATTTCCGCAAATGGTGTTGTCGGATCTGCGTTGAGTGTAATAGTTCACGGTGGTGTTGTGCACGGCCCCAATGGCTCTTTTTTCTCCTTTTCTACTGCTCAATGCAACAACTTCTGCTTTTAAATCTTTCCGCTCGTCGATTTGACTTTCCCAAAATTGACTATCGAAAGGTACGCCGGCAACAAATTGTTTGATTCTGCCGAGGTGTTTCCAAAGCTCAGGGTTGTGGTCGTTGCTCCAGTTGATAGGCGTTGCTGCCATTCCGCTAAACGATGTCAACCAAGCCGCTTTGATCCAGCGCATATCGGCGTCGCAGTTTTCGATTTCAGCAATGCCCGGACCGGTCTCAGAAAGCATCATCGGTTTTCCGATTGCTGGTGGGTCGATGTTCGAGATTTTATCTCGCTGTCTTTTGTCTTGAAAGTTGTGCACGATCTTCGACGTACGCGAAAACTTAGTCACCAAAGGTGTATAGTCGTTCCAACAGGCGATGTCTACATTGGGGTGATAAAATGATTGATCTCCTCTTCTCAAATCAGGTAAACCAGTAAAGCTCACTGAAAGTGGATGTTGGGTGTGGTTCAACTCCTCTTTGATGTAGGTTGTCATTTCATCCTGCCATTTCGAAATCGCAATGGGTAGATCGTCGTTGGTGGCATAGGCGGGGGCTTTGCCGTTGTTTACAAGTTGGCATTCTTCATTGACATCCGGCCCTGTGCCGATGTTGTTCGATTCAGAAAACAGTTCCATCACGCCGATGGCTGTTGAATGTCCGTACCGTGCGATCAAATACCGCAATCTGTTTTTGTAGTGCTTCTTTGCCTCTTCGCTATTCAAAAAGTCAATCGGGTTAGCAAGGTTGAGTTCATCGGCATAGCAGTAAGGTTCGTCCCATGGGTAGCAAGGTAGGTCGCCGTAATCCCACTGCAGCATCCCAAACGGATTCGGGTTTTCGAGTGGGTAGTGCACCTGCAAATTAAAGTGTATCGACAACCCAAGCTCTTGTGCTTTGTCGAGAATGCGATCGGTTTCCCACGCGCAGTGCATGCGATCGTAGTAGTTGTTGAGCTCTTCGAATTCTATTTCCAGGTTCCACGGTGCGATGAGCATGCGGAAGTAGTCGGCACCGCTGGCAGCCAGGGCGGTCATTTCATCTTCATAGACTTTAAAACCATACGGACCCATGATTCTAGAGTGGCACCACGCTTCGCCACCTGCGCATTTTATCAATTGACATTTCAGGTCGAAATCTTTGTGACACGACGGCCAAGGCAAGTTTTGGCCTACTGGGAAGTACGTTTCACCATCACGCACCAAGAAACGTTTTGACGCGCCTACTTCAGCAAATCCGTGCAGATCGCTTTCAATGACGGTAAAGCGCGTTTGATTCGTATACAACGTGTCGCCAAGTGCAATCACGCGAGCTTCTACACGCCAATCTCCAACGATTTGAGGGGTGAGCCGTCCGCGGATTTGAAACTGTGTTGGCTTTTCAATGTGGTTCCATTCATCGGGGTTTGCCGATGAGAAGTTGCGTTCGTATTCACGGTAATAAAATCCAATTCTATCTTCAGATTCTGCGCCATTCGGCGGATAGAAACGGAAGGTGACGTCGAGATCTTTCGGGTCGAAAGGATTGATTTGTTTCGGCACTCCTCTTTTTTCGAGGTAGTCGTCGATGTGTTTTCTGATTTCTTGATTGAGCTTAAATCCAATTTCTACCCAGTCGTTTTTCTTCACCACACCCGGTTTCTCCTTTGATCTCATCCACGCTAGCTCCAAGGCGCGCGCTCCAGGATCGGGGAGCGGAGTCGTTTGAGCGGTTGCAATAACAGATAAGCAGATCAAGAAAAGCAGTAGGACAGTGCGCATAGTCGTAAATATCTGTAGTGAAGTTAATTCATTTCTTTTTTGAAAAGATGCGAACGACAAAATACAAACCGATGAGAAAAGGTATGACGGTAATAACCAGCGAATCGGACAAATAATATGTTAGCCCGCATACAGGAGGCCACAAAATGGCAATCAGGTGCAATCGTCCTTGTGAAGGTTCTGCCATAGCAAAAGGTACATTCGTTAATTGTCATCCGCTTTAGCGCGGGATGTTAGAGCACCTTTAATTTGGCAAACTTCACCAAAAGTTCTTTTTGTCCGGCAGAAGGAAAGTACACCGTCGCCTTTGTATTTGGCAGTTTGCCTTCTACTTTGAGCACCTTTCCTTTTCCAAAACGAGCGTGTTCTACCTCCATTCCTTCAGCAATCTCTTCTACCTCTTGGTTGTCATCCTGCGTAGCAGTATTTAAACGTGTAAGCGGTTTGTTACCTCGAGGGGCAGTGCTTGTAGCTCCTTTAAAGAAGTTGCTGCGTTCGTTGTTCCAGCTTCGGGCAGGTTCTTGTTTTGGCAGCACCATGGCAGCCACGTTGATGTATTCCTGATCTATTTCTTCAATGAATCGAGAAGGCTCACATTGCGACAGTTGTCCCCATCGGTACCTTGTTATGGCATATGAAAGTACTGCGCGTTGTTTTGCTCGGGTGAGTGCTACATAAAATAGTCGACGTTCCTCTTCGAGTTCTTCGCGCGAATGCAAGGCCATCTGACTTGGGAAAAGGTTTTCTTCGAGTCCAACTATATATACATAATTAAACTCCAATCCTTTTGCCGCGTGCACGGTCATCATGCTGATTTTATCGTTGTCGCCATCATCTTTATCTGCATCTGTCAGCAAAGCGATGTCGATCATGAAATCAGTCATCGTCCGCACGGCCTCTGGGTTATCAGGATCTACATCATCCGAAAACTCCTTCATACCATTCAAAATTTCTTGAATGTTATCGTATCGCGCCACGCCTTCAGGTGTTTTATCGGTGTGCAGCTCTTTGAGCAATCCACTGCTTTGGGCGATGTGTTGACCCAGGTCGAATGCGTTGTGCGTTTCTATCTGACTCGTAAAGCTTTTGATCATTGTGCAGAAGTCCATCACTTTTCTCATCGTTGCCGATGGCAACTCAGAAGGGTAGGTGTTGGGCTGTTGAATGACCTCCCAGATGGGGACATCGAATTTTGCGCTAGCGATGATGAGCTTTTCGACTGTTGTTTTGCCGATTCCACGAGCCGGGTAGTTTATGATACGCTTTAGCGATTCATCATCGTTGTGGTTTGCCGACAGTCGGAAATACGCCAGTAGGTCTTTAATTTCTTTCCGCTGGTAGAATGATTGTCCGCCATAAATACGGTACGGCATGTTCAGTTTCCGCAGCGCCTCCTCAAAAGAACGCGACTGTGCGTTTGTGCGATAAAGGATGGCGAAATCTTTAAATGCAGCCTGGCGGGTCATGCGCGTTTCGAAGATGTCGTTGGCTACATATCGACCTTCATCATTATCTGAAAGTGAGCGTTGCAGCGTAATGTAGTCGCCCTTTTCGTTGTCTGTCCAAACCGTCTTTTTAATTTGGTCTTTGTTTTTCGAGATGATCGAGTTAGCTGCGTTGACGATGGTTTTTGTTGAGCGGTAGTTTTGCTCAAGTTTGTACATCGCAAATTCTGGGTAGTCGCGTCTGAAGTTGAGGATGTTTTGGATGTTGGCACCTCGAAACGCGTAAATCGATTGAGCATCATCGCCCACCACGCAGATGTTTTCTCTGAGGGCAGCAAGTTGTTTTATGATCAAGTATTGCGAGAAGTTCGTGTCTTGATACTCATCTACCAATATGAATTGGAATTTATGTTGGTAGTAGTGGAGCACATCGGGGAAGTCGCGCAGCAGCTCATTTGTTTTAAAGAGCAGATCATCGAAGTCCATAGCCCCTGCGCGGTAACACTTCCGGTTGTATGCCGCGTATATATCGGCCATCATCGGACGTTGCGCTTGAATGTCTTCGTTGGTTAAGTCCGGACTTCTTCTGTATTCTTCGGGAGATATCAGGTTGTTTTTGGCGCCGCTAATACGCGCTTGCACAGAGGCAGGTTTGTATACCTTATCATCGAGGTTGAGTTCAGAAATTACATCTTTGATTACCGACCGGCTATCTTGGGTATCGTAGATTGTAAAATTTTTCGGGTAGTTGATTCGATCGGATTCTGTTCTGAGCACACGAGCAAAAACCGAGTGAAAAGTTCCCATCCAGATATTTGCTGATTCTTTATCACCAATAATTGTTGAAATGCGTTCTTTCATTTCCCTCGCAGCCTTGTTTGTAAAGGTGAGAGAGAGGATGGAAAACGGGTCGACTCCTGAGTGAATCAGGTGAGCGATTCGGTAGGTTAAAACGCGTGTCTTTCCTGAC
>JANRAA010000192.1:6735-9609 GCA_030728235.1 Flavobacteriales bacterium | reverse complement strand
TCCTTCTATATGTTTGGCCGCTTGCTGCTGCGCGTCGTTTAGTTCTGTTAGATAATTCACGAAACAAATTTACCGAATTGAGGATGAATAACAGGTCGAAAAAGGGCGATGTTTAAAAAAAAATCTTGCCTTGAAAGGGCGGGTCTGAGCGAAAAAAAATGGAGATAAACAGAAATAAGTGAAATTAATGTGTGTCAGGCCTTTGGATAATAGATATTTACTTGTACATTTGCAGCCCCAAAAAATTTGGGAAAAGAACATTTTGTCGATAACATTTAGAGAAGACTCGCACTATGCCGACGATTCAACAGTTGATCCGAAAAGGACGTATAAGCAAGGTTAAGAGCAGCAAATCAGCGGCTCTAGATTCTTGTCCGCAAAGACGTGGAGTGTGTGTACGTGTTTACACCACAACCCCTAAGAAGCCTAACTCAGCAATGCGTAAAGTTGCTCGTGTCCGCTTAACAAACGGAAATGAAGTGAATGCATACATTGGTGGAGAAGGGCACAACCTACAGGAACACAGCATTGTGTTGGTTCGTGGAGGAAGGGTAAAAGATCTACCTGGAGTACGTTACCACATTGTACGTGGAGCACTTGATACCGCTGGTGTTGAGGGACGTAACCAACGTCGTTCTAAATACGGTACTAAGCGACCTAAGCAGAAGAAATAATATTTCCAAAATCGCGCCATGAGAAGGAAAACAGCGAAAAGGCTACCAGTCTTACCAGATCCACGCTTCAACAGCGAGTTGGTGAGCAAGTTTGTAAACAATTTGATGCTCGAAGGAAAGAAGAGCACGGCTTTGGCAATTTTTTATGATGCCATTGATCGAATCAGTCAGAAGTCTGGGGAAGACGGTTTGGAGATCTGGAAAAGAGCTCTAAGCAATGTAACTCCAGCAGTAGAAGTACGCAGCCGTCGTGTTGGTGGTGCTACTTTTCAAATTCCACAACAGATTCGTGATAGCCGCAAGCTTTCTATGGCGATGAAATGGATGATCGGATACGCCCGTAAGCGCAACGAGAAATCTATGTCTGAGCGTTTGGCTTACGAAATCATGGCTGCTGCGAAAGAGGAAGGTGCTACTTTCAAGAAGAAAGAAGACACGCACCGTATGGCTGAGGCGAACAAAGCATTTTCACACTTCCGTTTCTAACGATATTACAATACTAAGATGGCAAAGAGAGATCTTTCATATACGCGGAACATCGGGATCATGGCACACATTGATGCCGGGAAAACGACGACTACAGAGCGTATCCTGTACTACACAGGAATTAGCCACAAAATTGGTGAGGTACACGATGGTGCCGCTACAATGGACTGGATGGAGCAAGAGCAGGAGCGTGGTATCACCATTACTTCAGCTGCAACAACTTGTTTCTGGAAGTTTCGTAACGAAGACTACCGTATCAATATCATCGATACTCCTGGACACGTTGACTTTACCGTTGAGGTAGAGCGTTCATTGCGTGTTTTGGATGGCGCTGTTGCATTGTTTTGTGCAGTTGGAGGTGTTGAGCCACAATCTGAGACAGTTTGGCGTCAGGCCGACAAATACGGAGTTCCACGTTTGGGATTCGTAAATAAAATGGACCGCAGCGGAGCAGACTTCTTCAAAGTAGTTGAGCAAGTTCGTGAGCGTTTGGGCGGTAACCCAATTCCACTTCAGGTGCCAATCGGTGCTGAAGATACTTTCATGGGTGTAGTTGATTTGATCAACAACCGTGCGATTACATGGAATGAGGAAGATCAGGGGATGACCTGGAAAGAGATTCCAATGCCTGAGGATTTGGTTGATGTAGTAGCTGAATGGCGTGAGAAACTTGTAGAGGCAGTAGCTGAGCAAGACGAGCGTTTGATGGAGAAATACTTCGAAGATCCAAATAGCATTACTGAAGAAGAAATGGTGTCTGCAATCCGCAAGGCAACTTGTGCGATGACGATCACTCCACTTATGTGTGGTTCTGCCTTCAAAAACAAAGGTGTTCAAACGATGTTGGATGCAGTAATGCAGTTCCTTCCATCTCCATTGGATGTTGATGCAATCGTGGGTGTCAATCCTGATACCGAGCTAGAAGAGAAGCGTTACCCGAAAGGTGATGATTCATTCGCTGGTTTGGCGTTTAAGATTGCTACTGACCCGTTTGTTGGACGTCTATGTTTCATCCGTGCATACTCTGGTACATTGCCAGCAGGTAGCTACGTGTTGAACACACGTTCAGGTAAAAAAGAGCGTATTTCACGTTTGTTCCAGATGCACTCAAACAAGCAGAATCCTATCGATATGCTTGAGGCAGGTGACATCGGCGCAGCCGTTGGATTTAAAGATATTCGCACAGGAGATACTTTGTGTGATGAGAGCAAGCCGATTGTACTTGAATCAATGTCTTTCCCTGAGCCGGTAATCGGTGTGGCTATTGAGCCTAAGACTCAGGCAGACATGGACAAGCTTGGAGTTGCATTGTCGAAATTGGCTGAAGAAGATCCAACCTTTACTGTGAAGACAGATGAGGCGAGTGGTCAGACAGTTATTTCGGGAATGGGAGAGCTTCACTTGGAGATCATCATCGACCGTTTGCGTCGTGAGTTCAAAGTGGAGTGTAACCAAGGTCGTCCGCAGGTTGCTTACAAAGAAGCTATCACAGGATCTACAGATCACCGTGAGGTTTACAAGAAGCAGTCTGGTGGTCGTGGTAAGTTCGCCGACATCGTTGTTAAGATCGGTCCGAACGAAGATGCTGAGAAGCTAGGTTTGAACTTCAAGAATAGCATTAAAGGTGGTAACGTTCCACGTGAATTTATACCAGCTATTGAGAAAGGTTTCAAAGACTCTATGATCAATGGAGTACTTGCAGGCTTCCCAATGG
>JANRAA010000192.1:0-6725 GCA_030728235.1 Flavobacteriales bacterium | reverse complement strand
GATGGTTCTTACCACAACGTTGACTCCGATAGCTTATCGTTTGAATTGTGTGCTAAGATGGCATACCGTGAAGCGGTTAAGCACTGCCGTCCGATCATTCTTGAGCCAATGATGAAACTTGAGGTGTTGACACCTGAGGTGAACATGGGTGACGTGATCGGTGACTTGAACAAGCGTCGTGCTTTGATTGAAGGTACAGACGAGCGCAGCGGGGCTACAGTAGTGAAAGCTAAAGTACCTCTCTCAGAGATGTTCGGTTATGTAACAGATCTACGTACGATCACATCAGGTCGTGCAAGTTCAAGCATGGAGTTCTCACATTATGCTGCAGCGCCTAACAACGTGCAGGAAGCTGTGATCGCTCAAGTTCGTGGAAAAGCAACTGCCTAATCAGAAGATAAATGGCTCAGAAAATCCGTATAAAACTAAAGTCGTACGATCACAATCTCGTTGATAAGTCAGCTGAGAAGATTGTAAAGACAGTAAAAGCAACTGGTGCTGTAATCAGTGGACCAATTCCACTTCCAACACACCGCAGAATTTACACTGTATTGCGTTCACCACACGTAAACAAAAAAGCTCGTGAGCAGTTCGAGTTGTCTAGCTACAAGCGTTTGCTTGATATCTATAGCTCGTCTTCAAAGACTGTTGATGCGTTGATGCGTTTGGAGCTTCCAAGCGGTGTAGAAGTAGAAATAAAAGTTTAACAGAGATAACCAAAAGCAATGCCTGGACTCATAGGGAAAAAAATCGGCATGACTAGTATCTTCAACGCCTCTGGGAAGAATGTCCCATGCACCATTATTGAAGCTGGTCCTTGTGTAGTAACGCAAGTTAAAACCCTGGAGAAGGACGGTTACGAATGCATCCAACTCGGCTTCGGCGAGAAGGGTGAGAAAAGAACCTCCAAGCCCATGTTAGGGCACTTCAAGAAAGCGGGAGTTACACCACGTCGTAGATTGACAGAATTCTTCAACTTCGGTCGTGAATTAAAGCTCGGAGATGAAGTGAAAGTAGAAGAGATCTTTAACGAGGGAGACTATGTCTTCGTAGTTGGGAAATCAAAAGGTAAGGGATTCCAAGGCGTTGTTAAGCGTCACGGTTTCGGAGGAGTAGGTCAAGCTACTCACGGTCAGCACAACCGTTTGCGTGCACCAGGTTCTGTAGGAGCTGCCTCATTCCCAGCACGGGTATTTAAAGGTATGCGGATGGCCGGACAAACTGGAGCGCAGCAGGTGACTATCGAGAACCTTGAAGTATTGAAAGTGATTCCAGAACAAGGTTTACTTGTTGTGAAGGGAGCAATTCCTGGACACAAAGGTGCAACCGTAGTAATTCGTAAGTAAGATGGAACTGTCGGTATATAATAACGAAGGAAATAAAACCTCGAAGACTGTAAAGTTGGATGCAGAGGTTTTTGGCATCGAGCCAAATGATCACGCGATCTACCTCGATGTGAAGAGTTATCTTGCTGCTCAGCGTCAGGGTACTCACAAATCGAAAGAGCGAAATGAGATTTCGGGTTCTACTCGTAAGATCAAGCGTCAGAAGGGAACTGGTGGCGCACGTGCAGGTAGCATCAAAAACCCATTGTTCAGAGGTGGTGGTACAGTGTTCGGACCTCGTCCGCACGCATACGACTTGAAAGTGAACAAGAAGGTAAAGCGCTTAGCTCGTCGTTCGGCACTCTCTTACAAAGCTCAAGGAAACGGCATTATGTTGTTGGATGCTTTGCAGATGGACGCGGTGAAAACGAGTTCATACGTGAAGTTGTTGAAAAACCTTAGCATGGATACAAGTAAAACACTTATTGTTTTACCATCGCATGATCAGAAGGTGTACCTTTCGGCCCGCAACCTGAAGAAGCACACAGTGCGTGTAGCCTCAGACTTGAACACTTACGATATCATGAACTGCAAGAACTTGATCTTTGTGAACAACGCTCACGAGATAGTTCAGGAAATGCTCAAAAAGTAAGGCTATGACTGAAGTACTTATCAAACCCCTGATCACGGAGAAGATGACCTCCGATTCAGAGAAACACAACCGTTATGGTTTCGTTGTGAGCAAAGGAGCGAACAAGGTTGAGATCAAGAAGGCGGTAGAAAAGGCCTACGGTGTTAAAGTGGCTGATGTAAGAACATTGAACGTTGATGGAAAGAAGCGTTCACGTTTTAGCAAGACAGGCATCGTGAAAGGAAGAACGAATTCATACAAGAAAGCGATTGTTCAGCTGGTTGACGGCGATGTGATCGACTTCTATGATAACATTTAATAGAGGATTGAGCAATGGCACTCCGTAAGCTTAAACCAATTACCCCAGGACAACGTCACCGAGTTATAAGCTCGTTTGATGAGATCACAACAGACAAGCCTTTCAAAGGTTTGTTGGAAACGATCAACAAGTCTGGTGGACGTAATAACACAGGTAAAATGACAATGCGCTACCGTGGTGGTGGTCACAAGCGTCGTTACCGTATAATAGACTTCAAAAGAGACAAGCATGGTGTTCCTGCGACAGTCTTGACTATTGAATACGATCCAAACCGCTCTGCTCGCATTGCATTGGTTGAGTATAAAGATGGCGAGAAGCGTTACATCATCGCTCCGGAAGGACTGAAAGTGGGTCAAACCATCAACAGTGGGACTGGTGCATCTCCAGAAGTAGGAAATGCTCTTTACTTAAAAGACATTCCACTAGGAACTGTGATTCACAACATAGAGTTGTATCCAGGTCGTGGAGCTTCGATGGCACGTAGTGCTGGTGCTTACGCACAATTGAATGCTCGCGATAAGAACTATGCGACTGTGAAGTTGCCTTCAGGAGAGATCCGTATGGTGTTGACCAGTTGTATGGCAACCATTGGTACGGTTTCGAACTCTGAGCACAACCAACAGGTATCTGGTAAAGCAGGTCGCAGCCGTTGGAAAGGACGCCGTCCACGTACACGTGCGGTGGTTATGAACCCGGTAGATCACCCAATGGGTGGAGGTGAAGGACGCTCGTCTGGAGGACATCCACGCAGCCGCAAAGGTATTCCAGCTAAAGGTTACAAGACCCGTAGCAAGAAGAAGCCTACAAGTAAGTATATTGTTGAACGTCGTAAGAAATAAGCTGATTAACGATGTCTCGTTCACTAAAGAAACCACCGTTCGTGCACTATAAGTTGCAACAACGAGTAGAAGAATCACATTCTTCCGGCAAGAAGTCGGTTATTAAGACGTGGTCACGTGCCTCGACTATCACTCCTGAATTTGTAGGGTTGACATTCGCTGTGCACAACGGAAAACAGTTCATTCCAGTTTTCGTAACAGAGAACATGGTAGGACACAAGTTGGGGGAGTTTTCACCAACTCGTACATTCCGCGGACACGGCGGTAATAAGAAGGATAAAGGAAAACGTTAATCGCTGGTTAATTAAGTACGCCATGGGTGCCAGGAAAAGAATAAAAGCAGATCAGAGGAAGGAAGAACTTAAGAACGAATCGTTCGCTAAGCTCAACAACTGTCCAACCTCTCCACGCAAAATGCGGCTAGTAGCCGATACCATTCGCGGAAAGGATGTGTTCCTTGCGTTGAACATTTTAAAGTTCAGCAAGCAGGATGCTTCTAACCGTTTGGAAAAATTACTTCGCAGCGCAATTGCGAATTGGGAAGCTAAAAATGAAGGCGGTCGACCTGAAGAATCTAACCTTGTGGTTAGTGAGATTTCGGTAGACAGCGGACGAATGTTGAAGCGTTTACGCCCTGCGCCGCAAGGCCGTGCTCACCGCATCCGCAAACGTTCGAACCACGTAACCATCATCGTTGATAGCGCCAAATAAGACAAGACAATGGGACAAAAGTGTAATCCAATAGGAAATCGTTTGGGCTTCATCCGCGGATGGGATTCAAACTGGTATGGAGGCAATCATTACGCAGATAAGATCGTTGAAGATGATCAAATCCGCAGATACCTCATGTCTCGTCTTCGTAAGGCGAGTGTAGCAAGAATTATCATCGAGCGTACTTTGAAGCTTGTTACTGTAACAATCCAAACTGCTCGTCCAGGTGTTATCATCGGGAAAGGTGGAACTGAGGTTGATAAGTTGAAAGAAGAGTTGAAGAAACTTACTGGAAAGGAAGTTCAGATCAACATCTACGAAATAAAGCGCCCTGAGTTGGATGCTCGTCTGGTAGCAGATAGCGTAGCTCGTCAGATTGAAGCGCGTATCAGTTTCCGTCGTGCGACGAAAATGGGTATCGCTGCAACCATGAGAATGGGAGCTGAAGGAATCAAGATCACATTGAGCGGTCGTTTGAATGGTGCTGAGATCGCACGTTCTGAGACTTTCAAGGATGGACGTGTTCCTTTGCACACTTTCCGTGCTGATATCGACTATGCTTTGTCAGAAGCGCATACAACCTTTGGTCGTATCGGTGTTAAAGTATGGATCTGTAGAGGTGAAGTATATGGCAAGCGCGACTTAAGTCCTGCTGCTGGAATGAAAGATAAGGCACGTGGTGCTGGCGGCAATGCACCTGCGGGTGGTGGCGCAAACCAAGCGCGTCGTCGCCGTCGCAAATAAATCTTAAAGCGTTAGTACGATGTTACAACCGAAAAGAACGAAGTTCCGTAGGACACAAAAGGGGCGAATCAAAGGAATCGCACAGCGCGGAGCTACCATCGCATTTGGATCATTTGCGGTGAAGTCAATGGATGAAGGGTTTATTACTTCACGCCAGATTGAGTCAGCCCGTGTTGCGGTTACACGTTACATGAAACGTGAAGGAAAAGTATGGATTCGCATATTCCCTGATAAACCAATGACCTCTAAGCCAGCCGAAGTTCGTATGGGTAAAGGTAAAGGTGCTCCGAGTCACTGGGTGGCCGTGATCAGACCAGGAAGAATCATGTTCGAAATAGAAGGTGTGCCTTTGGCAGTTGCTCAAGAAGCCCTTCGATTGGCAGCTCAAAAGCTTCCAGTTCGTACGAAATTTATTGTCCGCCCGGACTACACAGAATAATAAGCTGGACGATGAAAATGGAAGAGATCAAACAGATGTCGGATACCGACCTTCTGGAGCGCCTCAGTGAGGCCCGCCAAGAATTGAGCAAAATGCGTTTTAACCACACGATCGCTGGATTGGAAAATCCAAACGTGTTGAAAGAGAAACGCAGAAACGTTGCGCGGTTACTGACTGAGCAAAATGGACGTAATAAGAAGGCCTAATCAGGAATTGGTATGGAACGCAATCTGAGAAAAGAACGTATAGGTGTTGTTACGAGCAACAAGATGGACAAGTCAATTGTCGTATCGGTTGAACGTAAAATGAAACACGAGAAGTACGGAAAATTCGTCAAGCAGACGAACAAGTTTATTGCACATGATGAAAAACAGGAGTGCAATATTGGAGATACAGTAAAGATCATGGAAACCAGACCTCTGAGCAAAAACAAGTGTTGGAGATTGGTCGAGATTGTTGAAAGAGCGAAATAATCTGGTATCCGTAATAAGAATTAGTAATGATACAGCAAGAAAGCCGGTTAAAAGTGGCGGATAACAGTGGTGCCAAAGAAGCACTTTGCATCCGCGTCCTGGGTGGCACAGGCCGTCGTTATGCCAGCATTGGTGACAAAATAGTTGTCACTGTTAAAGATGCATCCCCTTCTGGTAACGTAAAGAAAGGGCAGGTATCGAAGGCAGTTGTCGTTCGCACCAAAAAAGAAGTTCGTCGTCCTGATGGAAGTTATATCCGTTTTGATGATAACGCAATAGTGCTTTTAAACCAAGCCGGTGAAATGCGTGGAACGCGTATCTTTGGCCCAGTTGCGAGAGAATTGCGTGAGAGAGACTTTATGAAGATCGTTTCATTGGCACCTGAGGTGCTTTAAAGCAGAAACCATGGACAAGCGTCTTAAGGTAAAAAAAGGAGATCAGGTGAAAGTGATCTCAGGAGAGAACAAGGGCAAAGAAGGTTCTGTTCTCCAGGTTCTTCGCGACAAAGATCGCGTGATTGTAGAGGGTGTGAACATCGTTACAAAACACGTGAAGCCTAGCGCAACGAATCCACAAGGTGGTGTGATGCAACAAGAAGCTGCAATTCACATCTCGAATGTAATGGTAATTGACAATCAAGGGAATGCTACTCGCATTGGACGCCGTCGCGGTGACAATAACAAGCTTGTACGTTTCTCTAAGAAATCAAATGAGGAGATCAAGTGATGAACTATACACCACGTCTTCAGAAAGTGTACTCAGACAAGATTGTCCCTGAATTGAAAAAACAGTTCGAGTACAAGTCACCTATGCAGGTGCCGAAAATCACTAAAATTTGCTTGAACCAAGGTATTGGTCGTGCAGTTGGTGATAAGAAATTGGTCGATAACGCCATTGTTGAGATGAGCAATATTGCTGGTCAAAAAGCAATCGCAACTTTGTCTACCAAAGACGTATCGAACTTCAAACTCCGTAAGGGAATGCCGATCGGTTGTCGCGTAACTCTACGCAGCGAGAGAATGTATGAATTCCTAGATCGTCTGATCTCAGCTTCTTTGCCTCGTACTCGCGATTTCCGCGGTGTAAAGGTTTCTGGCTTCGACGGACGTGGGAACTTCACATTTGGAATCAAGGAACAAATCATCTTCCCTGAGATCGATATTGATAAAGTAAAAAACATCAACGGAATGGACATCACTATTGTGACTACAGCCAACACAGATGAAGAGGCGAAAGCCCTTTTG
>JANRAA010000191.1 GCA_030728235.1 Flavobacteriales bacterium | reverse complement strand
GCTTTCGAGCATCATGTCTTTGTCGTGCTCAACAACAATAACCGTATTGCCGGCATCGCGCAACTGCTTCAAGCTGTCGATCAATTTGTGGTTGTCGCGCTGGTGCAGTCCGATGCTTGGCTCATCCAAAATGTAGAGGACGCCGACTAGCTTGCTGCCAATCTGGGTTGCCAGTCGAATGCGCTGGGCTTCTCCTCCAGAGATGGTTCTCGCACTGCGATTTAAGGTGAGGTACTCGAGTCCGACATCCAACAAGAATTGAAGCCTTGCGCGGACTTCTTTTAGCGATTCACGCAAAATAACTTTTTGTCGCTCTGAAAGGTTGTCTTCTAAATCATTGAACCACGAAGCCAATGAAGCGATGTCCATCCCCGCAAGGGTAGATATATCGGTGTCGTTGAGTTTAAAATATGTGGCATCTATCCGCAAGCGTGTTCCATGGCAGGTAGTGCAGGTCTTGCGATTCATAAAGCTCGATGCCCAGCGCTTAAGTGTGGCATTGCCGCTATCTTGGGCTGCGCGTTCGATGATCGAAATCAATCCTTCAAAGCGGACGTTATACGAGCTTGCTCCTGTATTCGATTTAATGACCAAGGGCTCATCGGTGCCGTTCAAGAGCTCCTGCAAAAACAGTTCTGATACGTCTTTAAGGGGTGTTTTGACGTTGAAGGTGTGCTTTTCAAGAAGGGCTTCAACCTGCGTCAATGCCCATGAACTCTTCAATTCTCCCAAAGGTGCGATACCACCCTGACGTATGTTCTTTGATGGGTCAGGAATGATTTTCGATGGGTCTACTTCGGCGACGTCGCCCAAGCCATTGCACGTCGGACAAGCTCCGTAGGGACTGTTGAAAGAGAACAAATTCGGCTCTGGTTCTGCGTATGAGATACCCGTTGTCGGACACATCAAAAAGCGCGAAAAATGCCTCACTTCGGTGCCTTCATGGGGCAATACCAACATGCTGCCTTTTCCCATCCGCAGGGCTGTTTGGACAGATTTCAAGACCCGTTGATAGACATCCGTGCCTGCCTGAAAGCGGTCAATAACCACTTCGATGTCGTGTATTTTGTAGCGGTCAACTCGAAATCCGGGCTCCAAATCAATCAACTCACCGTCAACACGAGCTTTGACATATCCTTGCTTTAAAATTTGCTCGAACAACTCGCGATAATGTCCTTTCCGACCTTTTACAAGTGGCGCAAGAAGCACTAGCTTTTGTCCGGCCATGTCGTTGCAAATGCGCTCAGCAATCTGCTCGTCGGTGTAGCGAACCATCTTTTCGCCTGTGTTGTATGAATATGCTTCACCAGCGCGTGCATACATCAATCGCAAAAAGTCGTAAATCTCAGTGATGGTGCCTACGGTAGATCGTGGGTTTCGGGAAATGGTTTTTTGCTCGATGGCGATAACAGGACTCAATCCAGAGATCTTGTCGACATCCGGTCGTTCCAAACCTCCAAGAAACTGTCGGGCATAAGCAGAAAATGTCTCGAGATAACGTCGCTGTCCTTCAGCATAAATGGTATCGAATGCCAACGATGACTTCCCACTGCCGCTCAACCCGGTTATCACAACGAGTTTTTCGCGCGGTATGCGGACGTTGATGTTTTGCAGGTTGTTTTCTCGCGCACCTGTTACTTCGATGTATTCAATGTCATCGATTTTATATGCAGAGGTATCCAGTACTTTGGTTTCGTTGTTCATCTTTTATATTCGAGCCGAATGCTTATAACTCTTTACAGCAGCTAGTGTTCAATCTTCTATGGCGCCGTCGCTTCCGATTTGCGGTGGTAGCTTCTTAATCTTCCATCCCATGATGCCGAAAAGTATGGTCATGAACGGACTGATGATATTGAATATGCAATAGGGGGCATACGCCAATGTGGCAATTCCAAGCACTCCAGATTGCGCTACTCCACATGTATTCCAGGGTATCAAGACAGATGTTACTGTCCCGCTGTCTTCCAGCACGCGACTAAGATTTTCAGGTGCGAGCTGCTTGTCGTTAAATGCTTTGCGATACATCTTTCCGGGCACGACGATGGCGAGATATTGATCGGCAGCCAAGACATTGAACAAAACACATGTGCCTGCCGTTGCTGCAATAAGACTAGCAACACTATTTACACCGCGTAGTATTACTTGTGTAATGCGCTCCAACATCCCTGCTGCTTGCAGGATACCACCGAAGGTGAGCGCGCACAAGATGAGCCAAACCGTGTTCATCATGCCATACATACCCCCGGTAGAAAGCAGTTTGTCGACCACGGGGTTGCCTGTGTCGATGTTTACATCCAGGGCCATTGCTTGAATAACAGCTGAGTACGATGAACGAAAAATGTTGCCGCCACCACCAATGCTTTCTATGATCTGTGGCTGGAAAATGATAGCGAAAAGTCCACCCAGTAAGGTTCCGACAAACAGCGCTGGCACTGCTGGTACTTTTCTCGCGATCATAACGATAACTGCTATTGGAACGATAAAGAGGTGGAGACCGATGTTGAACTTCTCGTGAATCACGGTCTGCATGTCACCAACCGAGATTGCCGATTGGCCGTAATCGCTGAACAAACCGACAAGCAGAAAAACGATCAGTGAAATACCTATGGATGGACCTGTTGTCCATATCATATGCCTGATGTGCGTGATGAGATCTGTCCCTGCTACAGCAGGAGCGAGGTTCGTAGTATCCGATAACGGCGACATCTTATCGCCAAAATATGCCCCTGAAATGATGGCCCCGGCTATCCAGCCGTCTTCAATACCGAGTGCTTTTCCGATGGCTAGCAAGGCGACACCAACGGTGCCGATGGTACCCCAACTACTGCCCGTGGCAAGTGATACGATGGATGCTACGATGCAAGTCGCGAACAGGAAGATGTTGGGGTTGAGCACATCCAAACCGTATGAAATCATGGCTGGGATAACACCCGAAATAAGCCACGTTCCAGCCAGACAGCCAATCAAAAGCAATATCAAAATGGCGCCCATTGCTGAGCTGATGCTTTCTTCAATTCCGCTGTAAAGTTTTTCCCAACTGATTTTATTCGCCATGGCGATACCTGCCGCAACAGCACCGGCCGTTAGAAGCGCGATTTGATTGGCGCCATAAGACGAATCTTCGCCGAATATTCTGACGTCAAACCACAGTAAAACAATTAAGACAACAATAGGGATTAGCGATAGCACCAGCGACCATTTTCCTTGCATAACGAAGATTTTGCCCTAAAGATAGCACTTCATCGGATGATGAGATACTCAATTCGTCCCGGATCCAAAGAAACATCGCGAATGCCCATCGGAATGCTGTCTAACATCAACGGAAGTCGCGTAGCGCCTGATCTAGCGATCGATTCTGGATCTTTTTCTCGCACAACAACCCTGAAATCTGCGGGCGATAGCATGCTCGCTCGCTCGGATCCTGCAAAGAAATGGATGTCGACACTGTCGGGTAGCAGTTTCAATTCATAGCCATCACGCTTATGGACATCTGTTATGCCCACTCTGATAACGTGCTCCGTCCATTGCTCAATGGTCCACCGAATCTTAACCTCGGTTACTTCGTCGATGGTACAAAGGTACGGAACGATCAAAGGAACACGTGCTTCTTCCGATTCATCGGCAACGAAGGGCAATGTGCGTATGAAGTTTAACGTGTCCAATATTTCTTTTGGTCCACGCACAACCACAATCTCAGGAAGAGGTGAGGGGTGTTGCTTGAAAAAATAGCCACCACCGAGGTTTTCTGTAAATGTTGGGACAACAGGTATAGACTTGTTGTTCAGAACTGAAAGGTTGAACGACAATGAGTCGGGACGAATGCGCACCAATTCACGGTAGTCGCCAAGGAGTTCTTTAACGTCGTCGCTAACAACATCGCTGCCGATTTTCAATCTGCCGTAACGTCCAGAAAACGACGCCAGTGAAACTTCAATGCGGTCGTCAGCACCCAAAAGTTTACGACCTATCAAGCCAAATCCGCTTGAGTTTACGTCAACCAATAGTTGAGTCGCA
>JANRAA010000190.1 GCA_030728235.1 Flavobacteriales bacterium | reverse complement strand
TAGCCTCTGTTAAAGTTCTTTAAAGTTTTTTTTCCACAATCTTTTTTTAGTTGACAACTTGGAGAGCTTGCCTTCCTCCTACCTACCTTTGTCTTATGAAGCACTTATCGAATATTATTTTAGCCGTTTTTTGTCTGCTCTATGCAGAAACTTCTGCTCAAACAACAATCAACATTTTAAGCTACAACCTTTTGAACTTCCCCGAAGGCTTGCCTCTTAACAGACAAGATACGCTTCGCAAAATTGTGAACTACGTCGAACCTGATTTGTTCCTCATTCAGGAGCTTAAAAACTCTCTTGGACTTTCACTAGCGCTGGATGCTTGCAACGACCTCGACGGCAATTACACCGCTGCTCAATGGTGGTCGCAACAATCGAATTTCGGCACCGATTTCCCTCTTCAACAATCCATAATCTACAATTCCGACATCTTCGGATTGGTTGAACAAGACTTTATTCTCACATCGGTGAGAGACATCAATTACTTCAAGCTTTATCTCAAAACGGAAGATCTAGACCACGGTGCCGACACAACCTACCTTACCGTTTTTGTTACACATTTGAAAGCCGGCAGCGGCAGCTCTGAGCAACAGCAACGTGCTGCAATGGTGCAGAACTTCATAAATGCCTTGCCTGCACTTAGCAACAATCAACTAGCGATATTCGCTGGCGACTTCAATGTGTACAACAGCAATGAAGAAGCTTATCAAATGTTGCTATCAACTGAAAATGCCATCGTTTTCGAAGACCCGATTAATGCTCCAGGCACGTGGTCTTCGTCTGCCTATCCATTCAAACAAATTTTGACCCAAAGCACAAGAAGTTCAACTATTTACAACGATGGCGCTGGAGGAGGCGTCGACGACCGTTTTGACTTCATCCTTGCATCGCAAGACATTTTGAGCGGAACAGAGGCGCTCACCTACGTTGAAGATTCATACCACGCGTTAGGTAACAATGGCACTTGCTACAATCAAAGCATTACCTCTTGTAACGTAAACAACGATGTCCCATTCGACATTATTCGCGCGCTTTATTTCATGAGCGACCACTTGCCAGTTGTTATGCAGCTTCAATCAGAATCAAACATTCAAGTAGCTGAAGCGAAAAAACCTAACGTTCAAGTTGCATCAGCACCAGGCGGTATTTTCATCTCATCAACAGAACTAGTGGATTTCACTTTATATGATGTAAGTGGTCGTTTGATCTCTACCTTTCAAAATCAGCATGGTGGTTACATTCAATTGATGAACTTCCCTATCGGTAGTTATTTTGTCGTTGGGCAGTCTGCATCAGGCATTCCATTCAAAGCACCAGTTATACTTTTAAAATAATTTCCTGCCAGCGGCAGGGATGATCATGATTTAAATCTTTTACCATGAAATACCTATTGCTCCTCGTTTTGTTGCTACCAATGAGTTTATCAGCGCAAAAACTTCAAAAATTTGGTATTGATACGCTTCAAACTGTTCCTGATGGACTTGCAGTCAATATGTTTGTGCCGGACTTTCAAATGAGCGAGAGCGAGAAATTCGTAACGAACCTTGGCCAAGGTTATTCCTTATTGGTATTTGTTAGAGGTGGTTGGTCGAAGCCTTGTAACAAATTCCTTTCAAAACTTCAAGATAGTCTATCTGTAATTACCGAAGCCGGAATTCGAGTAGTGGCAGTTTCGCCAGACCTAGAAGGCTATCGTTCAAACACAGTCTCTAAATTAGGATTGAAATTCCCATTGGTTGGAGACCCAAAAGGAAGCATCGCAGCTGATTACAATGGACTTTTCACAATGACGAAAGGATATAAAAAACGATTGAAGCTTTTCAAAGGTGTTAAAACCAGTGAACGATTTGGTCGAGATACTGAAACAATGCCTGTTACTGCGGTTTACTTGATATCCGCTTCTGGCAAAATTGTGTGGCGCTATTTCAACCTTGACTCGAAAGGCAGGCCAAATGTGAACGAAATAGTTGATCAGGTGCGCGTACCTGTCCGCAAATAATTGCTTTCGGCATGAAAATGGACAAAGTCGAGCATCAAAACTTACCATGAAAAACATCATTTCAACATTTGCAGTCTTCTTTTTTGTCTGTTCAGCAGCAGCTCAAACCTACATAACACACATCTATTCTTCGAAAGATGGTGTCGATTTAGAACTCGACTTCTACCCTGCCGAAAACCCCGAAGCGACTTTAATATTCGTCCATGGTGGTGGGTTTTATTCCGGCACGAGAAAAGAAGAAAACATCATGCACTTCTGCGATTCGCTGGCCCAGGCGGGTATCAACGCCGTGAATATTTCTTATCGATTGCACTTATATGGACAATCATTCCACTGTGATCAGCCTGTGAAGAACAAGATTCGAGCGATAGAAGTCGCCGCTGAAGACATCCTTTCAGTTACTGATTATCTCTTACAAAATGCTGAAGAGCTTCATATAGATGCAGAAAAGATTGTTTTAATGGGTTCAAGTGCAGGAGCAGAAGCAGCATTGTATGCAAAATACGACCTTGAATCTTCAGCTTTTTCAGCGCTTATTTCTTGTGCTGGAGCTTCAACCGATATTAGTAAAATAACCAAAGCATCGGCAATTCCCACGTTGATGTTTCATGGAACTTGCGATGCTTTGGTACCTTATGACAAAGGCATACATCATTATTGTCCACCGAATTCTGTTGGAGCCATGGACCTGTTTGGTGCTTACTCCATTTACCAGAAGATGGTTGATCTCGATGTTTCAGTTGAATTGGTTACTGCATGTGGTGGAAAACATGGCAGCGCTGTAACACCATTGGAAAAAGACATCCCTTTGATCTTAGAATTTATCAGAAGGGCGAACTCCAAGGGACATTTTACAATCCACGAGATACGAGAAACAGGAAGAACCTGCACATTGCCAGATGGCGGAGTATGCAATGACTAGTGAGCTTTGGCTAGATCCGGTTTTTTGACACCGGCTTCAATTCTAACTTTGAGATCGTTTTCACGCGGTGGGATCGGACAACTATAGCTATCGTTGTAAGCGCAATAGGGATTGTAGCAGCGATTAAAATCGATTGCAACTTTACCGTCTTGGATATCCTTTATTCGCAAATCTACATATCTTCCTCCTCCGTATGAGTCGATTGCGTTGGTAGCGTCTGTAAAGGGAATGAACAAATAATCTTCATATCCTTCCTTCTTACTCAGTTCTACATTCTGATAAATAGTAAGTTCACACGGGGCACCATCGACAACGAACGTTGCTTTTCCGTAGGGACGATAAACAGGTAAACGATCAGTAGAAGTCTTCATTTTAAACTCTTTGCCCTTCTCTATCCTTTCGAAAGATGCGTTTACGATCCAATCTTCAGAAATTGGAAAGAACGGCATCCCGCGAAATCTACCTCTGTCTTCTTCTTTTAAAATGGTTGTTTCTTCAGAGCCAAAATGGTTAACAATTGAATCGCGTTCATGCTCAATTGTCTCAAAATAGTTCATTTGGGCACAAAGTGCGGATGTGTAGGTTAGGAATAGAATTGCAAAAAGGTGTTTAATCATTTTACTAGTTTTTTGTACTTAATTCGTTTCGGAGCTATATCTCCTAGACGCTTCTTTTTATTCTCCTCATATTCTGAGTAGCTACCTTCGAAAAAGTAAACTTGAGAATCACCTTCAAACGCTAAAATGTGAGTACATATTCTATCTAGGAACCAACGATCGTGAGAAATTACTACAGCGCAACCTGCAAAACTTTCAATTCCTTCTTCCAAAGCACGGAGGGTATTGACATCTAGGTCATTGGTAGGTTCATCGAGAAGAAGCACGTTCGCCTCTGTTTTTAAAGTCAGAGCCAAGTGCAAGCGGTTTCTTTCACCACCTGAAAGCACACCACATTTCTTTTGTTGATCAGAACCATTGAAGTTGAACTTGCTCACATACGCCCGTGAGTTCACGAGTTGTCCGCCAATTTCAATCATCTCCTGCGCGCCAGACACAACCTCCCAAATTGTTTTATTCGGGTCGATGTCTTTATGACGTTGATCTACATATCCAATCTTCACCGGTTCACCAACCGAGAACGTCCCACCATCGGGAGTTTCTTCACCCATTATCATACGGAAC